>JALNWK010000003.1 GCA_023230925.1 Limnochordia bacterium | reverse complement strand
GACCCCTGTGGTAGGACATCTCAGGAAGCACTTGGTTTCATTGCTGCTGATCCTTTCTCCATTGTAAGCCTGTATTAGGTCCTGACATCAAAAACCAGGTTTATCCTTTCATGCGTTTGCATCGCTACGGGTAAATACAATTTGCGGCGCATTAACCATACACCACTTATCTAGATCCAATAGGCAAAGGAGAGCATATATGGATACTGGCTATATATATAAACGCGCAGATGCGGGCAGGCTCAGGCGCCCTACCCGCATCCCCTGTTTGGAGCCTATCGCAGACTCCACCTCAGGTTGATCATAATCAACCACCTCCTCAATGGGACCAATCTAGGCCTGATCCCAATACTAGTCTAGCAGGAATCACTAACCGTGGTTCACCGAGTCCGAATCCGAGTCGTTCTTTCCTTCAACTCTTCGCACGATTTTTCGAATACTATCATAGCTAAGGTAATACGCGTCCATCAGACTATGAATGGCCTCTCCTGCAGCGTACCGACGGCGAATCTCCTGGTTACGTAACTCCAGTTTGCGCCTGGTTCCATTGCGCTGTCCCCATCCGGCCCGGTCTTCCATTTTTTTCGGAACGTAGAGCTCCTGTCCCTGGACATACTCCTGAACCTGGCGAAGGAGACGGGGTGGTAATACGTCTTCGGCATTCAGATACATTGGGCCAGCATCCTCCTATGAGTTTTTCTGTTGGCCCCTACAAGACTGCTAGCGCAGTCCTCCAGTGATGGAATCTACCATCAACTCCTTTACGGCGGGCCAGTTATTTACCATCTCAGCTCCAACTGGGAAATGAAAGACTCTCACAATCATTATGGCCCACCTCCTTTCCTCATGTACTTCTATATCATTTATACTCTATTCTGGTTTCTCCTGCATGATGAATTGATTCCGAAGTATTCTTTCCGTTACGGGTCAACAAGCCAACTTCGAAAATACGGCGAACTGCTTTTCTCCCAAGGACGCACCATAGCCGCGACCAAAGGGGGGTCTATGCCTCCCATTGGTCTTCGATACCTTTGCAACATATTCCGATACCAGGTTTCCACCTCAGAACCACTGGATCACCTGCTCTTCTCCGGTAGTGCATTGAAAACAATTTGGTTGGCTTCCTGGCAGTAGACAAAGAAATCCCCCAGGTCAAAGGGGGATTTCTTGCCAGTAGAGCGAACGTATCGATACTATAGATTTAGGACATCAAAACCTATAATAAAGGACACTTCCCACGGACGGCTCCATAGCCCGCAGTCTTTTACGCTACGTCCATATCCAGTAGGATGAAGCGGCAAGCTCGTTCACAGGTATCATGGAGGTTTATACCATATAGGTCCATTATCCATGAGGCAGTCCGGGACTACCCACTAAAGGGCCATCACAGACTTCTCAGCCTTAAAGCTTGGTATCCCTGAGTGTTCCCCATCAAATCCGGGATGGGTGTCCTCACCTCAATCCAGTGAACACATCACTTGCCGCACCGGAGCGGTACGAAGTCTTAAATCTCTATGCGAACCGTCCATGCATCCTCTGTAGGGAATCCGATGACAAAGGAGTGCTTCTCCCACACGAGGATATGTCTTTATAGTCCGTACTTCTCATCCAGATAAAGCTGGACAGTTGGTTGCATCGCCTCCATCGCACCTTGTGCGGTCATCTTCCCGCTTACCGCCAGGGATACCGCTTCACTAAACAACTGCAAAACATTATCGTCGATCTGATCCCTGGTATAATCCAGCTCCGCGACATAGGGGTTCAACCACGGATTCTCCATAAGATGAAACTGATACGTACTAGTCATCAGAATCTCCCTGCTTACAGGTAGGTATCCGGTGGTGACATACCACTCGGCGATCCGATCCGGTTCCATTAACCACTGCAGAAAGGTCCATGCTGCTTCTTGTTTTTCGGGAGTGGAACGAAATAGAACGAACTCTTTGTAGTAGGAGCTGCTCGCTCTGGTCCCACCCTGTGGAATGGGTGTTGGCGCGGTACCCGGTTCAAAGGACCAGTAACCTTCATTTGCCTGATACCAACCGGGGTGGCTAACAAACATCGCCGCGGTCCCATCGGAAAAATTACCACCCACCACACTATGGACAAGACTTAAATCCGCAAACCACTGCAGTGCCTCAATTGCCTTCGGATCTGTAAAGGTGGCCTTCGTCTCATCTTCCGAAACAATATTTCCTCCGTTCCGCCAAATCCATTGGATCACTTGGTAGTTGGCGCTCAGTCTCTGGAAACCATAGGTCTCCTTAGGAACCGTCAGTTTTCTGGCTACAGAGACGAAGTCATCCCACGTCCAGGTTGGTTTAGGCGAAGCGAGCCCCGCATAGGAGAACAGGTCATTATTGTAGACTACCGCATCTGATCCGATTTCGAAGGGCATACCCCATTGGTGTCCATTTACCCTCACATGCCAGGCACCCGGCCAGAAAGATGAAGTATCAAAACCATCGCGAGCCGCTAGATCATCAATGGGCACTAATACATCGTCGCTATACAAATCCATAATCCAGGATGGTGCTACCCAGCCAATATCAGGGAGCACACGGCTTAGCATTCCCATAACATATTTCTCTGCTTTGAAACCGGTCTGACCATAATGTTCCACATAGATGTCTGTATGCGTCTCGTTAAACTCCTCCACAAGCGCATTGAATGCATCATGATGAACGCCCGAGTTAAATGGGGTCCATATCTCCACCGTTGTTTTTGCCGAAACAACAGACGCTACCAACAAACATGAAAGGACCAAACCTACCACCCAGTACCCGTTGTTACGACCAACTCTTCTCATCTGGCTCATCCTCCTTATCTTGCGTTCTCATCGTTTGAGAGGTCTTTCGACTACTCCATTACTGTTACGGTATCAAAGATGAGTTGATCATCATAAACCGGCCACAGACTACCTATGGCCACACCGCCGACCTTATTAAATGGTGCTGCTTCAGTCTCGAAGACCACAACATCATCAATAAACGCAGTAATCTTGTAGTGATCAAACGCAAACTTCAACACGTGCCACCCTTCGGTTCTCTTGACGTTGGTTAAGGTCCATCCGGGGTTCCCACCATGCAAGCGAAACGCGTAATTGTTGGGAAACCGCGGTTGCCCGAAATTGCTTGTCCCTACTCCCACAAAAAGCCAAAACTTGGCCAATTCATCGGTGATGCCAGCTACCCCTGACGAACCTTGCTCATATGGGTTGTTAGGATCATAGAATCTGATCTCCACAGAACCCTTCGTCATTGGCTCAAAAGGATACCAACCGCAACCCATCTTGGCTTTCTCACCTAATCTAACACCAACGCCCTTTCCTCCGGTACAAGAGCTATCCTCGATTAGCTGGAGAGGTCCTTTGTTCTGGAAAGGAAACCACATTCGTTCGAGTTCGCCTTCAGTGTTGTATCCACTAAAATCCTCATAAACCACAACGTTAGAGCTCGCAAATACACTCACACTAGCCATGATAAACACAGCACACGACAACACAAGTAAACCCAGCTTCTGGTAATGCCTCATTTATGAACCTCCTATTTATTCCCTATAGTTTTCTTTACTTCATAGAGGAACCGTAAGGTCTCCTCCCGTTGATAGGTAGGACAGTTTTCCTCGAGGGGGTAGTCATTCCAGCCAAAGTACCCTGGAACACCTCCGTTTTCATAGACCAATCGGTAAAACGGGAGCAGTGAGCTCACGCTACCAGCATCATAACCGCCTCCCACCCTGCCATATAACACTGGGGTAATACCGGCTTCTGCCCAATATCGCACAAAGGTAGTCAGTTCTTCTTCAATGAGATTAACCGGTGTGCGAATGAACACAATGAAATCCAGATCGCTTAGTTCGCGATCCCGCAAATGGTCTCCCAAGGCGGCAGTCCTCTGAGCAGTCTCGTCCACCTCACCCCACATTTCCTTTATAGTGTAGTTGTCGCCCCCAAAGGGCATGATCCCGGTGATGACATTGGGCCATCGCCGTTTAAGCTCCCGGCTAATCTGACCTAACTGTCGTGCGAATATTTCGCTGCGGAATCGATCCCAGTCCAGAATAGCTGTATCCCATTCTTGGTAGGGGGCTGGGTATTCCCCAGGATCCAAGCCTATACACACACTAGGGTCTACAGACGAAAACGACAGATAGTCAACACCCCATGCTCTGTTTAACGCCTCAATAGTCTGATATTCTTTCTCCAGCCAGACTCTAAACGCGGCCACGTCTTCCCTACTACCACCCATGGTCCTCCTTTTGGCCGAACCACTATAGGCGTATTCATCATGAACGACTACTGGAATCCTGCCGCTGGCCGTGGTATACATGATGTCTCCGTAATCAGCCATCACCGTATCAAACCAGTCCGCGATGGCATCAGCCAAAGAGTCATCCAGAGCATCTACTTCATTGCCTACCCGCCGTATGCTATACCCGGGAAATAGGCTCTCTAGCCAACTACTCTGATTACGGAAATATATGGCTGGAATTACCTGTAGGCCTACATTCTGAGCAGCAATCAAGGAATTGTGTACAATCGGGAGTCGGTTCCGATTCCACTGGGGGAATATTTGTACGTAAATGGTGTTAAATCCCGCGGCACGGATTTCCTTGAAGTTCTCTGTGAGGGCGTCAATGTCATACATTAAATCCCAATCCCTAATGGGCAGATGATACAAACTGATCACTGGCTCAGTTTCCTCACCCCGGCGGATACTCCAATCAGTAGCTACTAGTGCATCGCTCCTGGGAAACCATGTATCCTGATCCACGTCAAGGTAGATGGTGTCGCTAATAAGCTCCTCATCCCAGCCAGCCCCTAGGATAGCCTGGCTTTGCCCAATCGGTACCTGTAGAACAAGAAAGTCATTGGCCAGATGTTTCATGTTCACAGCCCAACCGATACTCTGCCGAGACATGGAAACTAGCGCATTGGCACTCCTTTTAACCACCCGGGGTTCTCCCATAACTAATTCGGAACGGGTCTCTCCGCGGACTATTGGCACCTCGATTCTCGCTACCAGCTGGCGGGTCATATCTTTGTGTACCACCACATCGACGGTAACCGTCTCCAGCTCGTCCCCTGGTTTTGCCCTTAATGCTTTCATCGCCAGGTTGCCAAACTTAACAACACTACCAATCGGGTGGCTCTCTCCAGGCCCTAGATCCCTTTGTAGCTTGTACTTATCTGAAGTGCCGCCGGAGGAATGAATCTCGAATTCAACGTGTCCATAGCCCTTGGCAATCCACAGGGAGTTACCTGTATTTTTGACCTTGGCCGAGAAGACAAACTCTGTCCAAGGATCCACATCCTCATCAACAATAAGCTCTACTTCAATGCTTTCAACAAATCCGCTGGGTATATGATCATAGCCCGGAAACATTCCGACCCCGACAACTAGATCTTCCCCAACGTATGCTCCATATTCGAAGGGTTCCTCGGAGTAAAGACGAATCTCTTGGACGGTCACCTCGCCCCGGCCAGTCTTCACCAACTGAATCTGGTTAGTTCCTTTATCCAGGTTTAGTCTGATGAACTCCCAGTAGACCATATTCGCCGGGCTTTGGGCCACCAACTGTACCATTCGATCGTTGATCCTCAGTTCAAAACTATGATCGACGTTGATTTGACCTAGATCATCTTTGCTTCCGGTGCACACCTTGATGGCCATCCAATACTCGCCGGCTTCTGCCACATTAAAGGTGGTCTGGGCCGCCGATCCATCAAGCTTGGTAAAAAGGCCGCCTCGATCAAGCCTCCACCCTTGGGCACTGGTAGCCAACTGCTCTAATGGTATTACCCCCAGAATCTCATTGGATTCCAGTCCTTTAACCGAGTAATTGATCCGGACATACTCCAATTCCTTCACTTTCTCGGGCACTTCATACTCCACGGTGAAATCGTCAAGGTCAATGACGGCTGTTTTAGCACAGACCGCTGAAGGCACCATGATCAATGTTGCGACGAGAATCGCCGCAAGACAACACACTGTGAACACCCTAATACCTCCCAGGTTTTGCATCATTCAACCTCCTACAGGCACTGAGCAGTATGGTACTAGAAGCATACTGCTCAGGTACAACATCTTGTTAGTCAACTAGCTTCATCCAGCCATAGACACTACCATCGACACAGTCTCCGTCGCCCACCCACATCGCCTGGCCCCAGTTCTGTTTTGGTCCGCCTGGTCCGCGACCATCAATGAGTAGTGGCGTGAATCTTAAGCTTTTGCCGGCAGCAATATCAATCTTTGCCGCAAATACCTTGTTCCAGTCCAAGGCAGCCTCAAGACACCAACCGGTCTCGGTAATTTTGGCGTACACATCAGCCATCTGCCGAACCGCCATCTGGGCTATATCATTGACATTCATACGTTCCAGGACAACACGCTTTGAGGCGACCGAAGCCGGTATAGGAAGCTTGAAATTTGCAGTACTATCTGTATCTACCATGAAAACGGCCACGGTATCATTCAGCCAAACGATAGAATCAGAATCATAGATGGCATCGTCTATGATGTTGGCAAACAGGTATAGGTTCTTCTCATCCCACATGAAATAGAACTCACCTTCTGCGTTGAACACATCCGGATTCCAAACCGTCCCAAATTCCTGTACAACAGGATCGTCCTTGGATACTCTGATTACATGATTGACGGCGTTTTCCCACTCATGGTCGAACTCTCCATCAATGGTCACACTACCTTTTGCCCTCACTGCGGTGGCCACAGGCATCTCTTCAGCCGATACCACAACAGATAGACAAAGCAGCAACATAAGCACGCATAGAGTAACTCTCTTCATTCTCTCTCCTCCCACAATTGTTAGGTGATATGCACAGCGCTCACGGTCAAAGTCGAAGTATCTGACCGGTCGCCGAAAGCCGAATTGTTCTGCCATTACTTCGTTATGCGACTGTTCTATAAGAGTCACGTGTATTATAATGAATCTGAGCCTTCACTACTATATGTGTACAGATACGAACCACGTTATTATCAAATATTGAAAGGAATCTCCACGGTAGACGGTCGGTATTACAAATCCCGGATCATCAACCTGATTGGCAATACGATTTGTCGGTCAAGAATGCTGTGTTCACCGTAGATCATCTTGATCATCATCCGCCCGGCGGTATAGCCCATATCGTACCAACGTTGCCGTACACTGGAAACCGGAAAGCTCAGACTAGATAGGATTTGCGAATCATCAAATCCAACGATCGTTAGATCATCTGGAATTCTGATGCCTTTCTCCTGACACACTTTCACAACCTGAACTAGTACATTATCATTCTCAATGAGGATTGCATCAATCTGATTCCGCTTTACATACTCAGCGAAGCTCGTGTGCTCAAATGAGTAGTTCCAATGGGAAAACAGCAGGGCCTCATCAGCTACCATGCCATTATTCTCCAGGGCCATGACATATCCCCGATACCGCTCGGATATTGAACTGAGTACCCCTGGTTCTGTCGGCGACATCGTACTCACAAATCCAATACGCTGACAGCCACGGGAAATAAGATAATCAGCAGCCTCATATGCACCACCGAAGTTATCCGAGACCACATAAGGCAGATCAATGCCGCGGAAGAAGCAATCGATCAATAGCACAGGAACAACCTGACTTGTTTCCACAATACGCCTGACGGCATCCTCCTGGTGCCCTGAAGGCCAGATAATGATCCCTTGCACATCTGCCCGGAGCAGTCTTTCAAGATTCTCTTTTTCAATGTCTGGGTTGATATTTGAACTTAGAAGCATAAGATTGACATCATTTGCACGAAGAGCGGCTTCAATCCCACGGATCACTGTGCTTGGCTGATAGCCCATTAGACCAGCAATTACGACCCCTATGCTCATGTTCTCTTGGGATACACGTTCGCGACTAGGGGTGCTTACCTTTGTTTCCTGTTCCGCAACAAAAGTACCCCGTCCTTGAACACGGCAGAGTAAGCCATCGTTAACCAGATTGGCGACAGCTGTGCGAACCGTCGTTCTGCTGACCTGGAAGGTCTCCATCAACTCAATCTCCGTTGGAATCTGACAACCGCTTTTGAATTCACCATATTCAATACGCCTTCTGAGAGCATCCTCGATTTGGGAATATAGCGGTTTTGAAGTTTGATCCTTACTCTGATTCACCGTGGCCATCTGTATTCAACTCCGGTCATCTGCACATATTCGAACATCATTTAATAACCATAGGTCATCTCTATCGTATCATTGATTCAAGTCCTTGGATGACAGCGGAACCAGTGAGCCTTGTATGTAACATTCCTACCTTTAGTCTAGCAAAGTACACCCGGGAGAACAACACTTTAAAACACTTGTTTTCAGGCGTTTTGTCCCGTCACGCTGAATTTCCCTCTCGTTTACTGCCATTTGTGTTGCTAACTACAACTTAGGCAGTCTACCATGTACTCGTACAACGATGCAGTAGCTCGGCCAACATCTTTACTTCGAGAACATGACCAATCATCCTCTTCGATGATATTGGTACCTAACATCATGACCTTTATACCACCCTGTTTTCATCGGGAACGGAGTGGTGCTTTTCGTAGAGTGCCTTGTTGATGCCTTTTTATCATAGTCCGGATAGGGATAACGAAGAATCCTGGCTACATTCTTGGAAGATTTGCGGAACAATGCATGACATGCAAACAAAGCGTCCCACATGACCTGGTATGAGTCATTGCGATAGGTTACCATCAACTCCTGCCAGATGTCCTGCGTAACATGACGTTCTAAGCATTTGTGTGCTTTACCAACGCTTACGGAGAAATTGATCTCGATCCCAACTTGCTACACCATCATCCTAAGCAGATTGGGCCGAACATGAAGGTTCAAGTGCTCCGATGCAAACAGAATCTCCCTACGGGCACAAGCCCTTGGAAACGTAGGGAGATACCCACCAAAACTCATTGTAGCAGTCATCGAAGCACTTAGCAGCCAGTCTTTTCACATGGTAATCAGTATCTGTTGGAATCGGCGGATTTGTGATCAGTCGGTCTTTATCCAGCAAAATAGCTAGTAGCTTGTCTAAATACATCAAGTTCATCTAGGGTACCAAAGTCAGATCAATGCAAGATCCATCTTCAACTAGCATTAGGTATGAAAACCGTTGCCAAGCTCGGGTGGAAGACAGCGCTTCAGGTGTTTGTAGTATGATTCGCTTCCCGAAGACATCAAACCATTTATCGTCTCTCTTAAAGGGTTCCATGTCTGTGACCACGTAGGTAATATCGTAATCCTGAAACTTATCCTTTGGCATGTTGCAGTTAATGCACGACCCTTCCAAGCCAACTACCCGGATCCGTTGGGTCCTGTTTGGCTACGTTTAGGATCAGTTGCATCATCTCCTGCTCAGATCTCACAAGTCCAGCGCCTCCTTTGATGATACCCCTGGGCAGACTCGGTGGCTTGGACAACCCCTCAGTACAGGGTAAGATTCTCTTTAGAGAGCTTCTCCTCCCAGATCAGCTTCAGGAGAGCCAATTCCTCACTGTAATCCGTCTTCCCTTCGTCCTGATCATAGTCTAGGATCTCTAGGATCTCCACTGTGAAACCAGCTTCACCATCATGTTTCCATTGTGTCTGTAGTCTCTTGTTAGGATGGTTACCGAAATTTAACTTAAACACCGTACTGTTAATGGTGCTCTTCAGATCTTGGGTGACCTCCAAATATCCTACGGGGTGACAGCGGGAACGGATGATGAAAGCCCCCATGTCCGGCTTCATCTGCCGGTACTGTTCCCTTAATTCCTTCCTGCGATCCATTGCACGCTCCTCCTTGGACCTATCCCTTCACGGTGGCTAAGGATTCTAGTTTCTTGATCGGGGTAATCAGATCCAACTGCTCTGCAATTACCTCATCAATATCTTTATAAGCAAGGCGGTATTCCTCGGCCACATCCCTTAGCCGTACTTTACCGAGGATGAGTCCCTGCCTTTTCATATCATCAAGGACCTCTTCCTTGGAAAAGGTGCGCATGGCCTCTTTGCGTCCAAGACGCCTTCCCGCACCATGGGAACAGGACTGAAAGGACTTTTCACAACCAAGTCCCCTGACAATATAACTAAAGGATCCCATCGCACCGGGGATGATCCCCAGTTCATCCTTCCGGGCAGAGATCGCCCCTTTCCGGTGGATCCATAGCTTCTCGCCTTTTACCTCTTCCTGGGAAGCATAATTATGATGGGCATTGATCGGCTTACTAAACTTGGGTTCAACCTGCCAGTGCTTGTACAGGTGTTCGGCTACAACATCCTTTACCCGTTCAAGCATTACGTTCCGGTTCTCCCTGGCAAATCCCAGCGCCAAGGCCATCCAACGCAGATATCCCCGTCCTTGGGGGGTATCCGTATGAAAATAGGCCAACTCCCGGTCGGGCAGTTGTTGTTGTTGCTCCTTCGCCCGTTTCGCATAGTAGTTGCATACTTTATAGCCGAAATTCCGGGAGCCACTGTGTACCATAATCGCCAATTCGTTAGTCTTTATATCCTTTTGAATCTCAATAAAGTGATTACCGGAACCTAAGGTACCCACTTGGTTGTACCCTCGCCCTATTTCATGCAGAAGCTCTTTGGGATCATCTTTTCTCGGTTCATATTGGTCTAGGATAGCACACTGCTGGGGCTTTTTATGATGCCGAAAACCAGTAGGTACAACCCTTAGGATGTCCTCAACTATCCTTTGCATCAGTTTCTTACGATCCTGCCCCTCCCAAACAACCCCGGTATCCACATAGGCTACCCCGCAGCCAATGTCCACACCAACGGCATTGGGGATGATGGCATCTTGGGAGGCCACCACTCCGCCAATGGGCATTCCGTAGCCGGTATGGGTGTCAGGTAGGAGCACCACATGATGAACATTACAGGGTAAGTTGGCCAAGTTCACTGCCTGTTGTCGACATTGATCTTCTAACTGGTCAACACTCTCCAGCCAAACATAGATGTCTAGCCGCTGGCCCTTAGATTTTGGTAATACAAACATCGCCTTCTCTCCATTATAGATTTTTTATTAATGCAAAGTCGCCGCTTTTTGCAGCCTGTAGTATTGGTCCCATGTACTCATCGACAAGCCCGGCACTAAGAGACACAGGCATATTCTTTAGTTTCATCTCTAGTTTTGGATCCTTTGCTGCCGTCAGGGCCCGGGCAATGTGTTCATCACTAAAACCCGGAAGATCAGCTAATGTGGTCGGGAAACCGACTCTTTTACTCAAGCCAACCAAACCCGAGGCCACTGCGATACCTAGTTCCCGGCCAGTAAGACCATCCAGTTCATCAGTGATCAGGCCAGCCTGTTGCAGGACCTCACCTACTGCTCTAAGCTGTTTTTCGATACTTGGGGCAAAAAACACTGTGTAGTATGGATTCATGATAGCACAAGCCCGCCCATGACTGGTCACATCGACTAGCGAAAAACTGGTTAGATGTGCGCCGTTGGTACCACCAACCATAATCGCGTAGGCACCTAAATCCGTGGCTAATCCAAGGGATTCCCGCGCCTTCTTGTTTGCTTGATCCTTGGCCACACTGGTTACCGCATCGGTCACTAGTTCGATACCTAGCAGGGCGATCTCCGCAATCTGATCGTATTTAGCCTCTGGGGCTCCGAAAAACACTTCCAAGCAATGGGCCAACCCATCAAAGGCCCCATCTAAAGTTGTTTCATAGGGTGTGGTAACGGTAAGACCATAATCGAACACGGCTCTGGCCGGAACAACTGCATCATCAACGATCAGTTTCTTCTGTCCTTGCATCGGGTCGGTTATATTGGAGTACTTGGTCAAGTGGGCCCCGGAACTAGCTGCAGTCTGCACCGCAACCATAGGTAGTAGGTTCTTCCCCAACTTCTGAGAAACCTCAGTCACTAGTCCTGTGCCAAAGTAATCCTCAATATCCCCGCTGTGGGTTCCTAGGCAAGCCAACGTATTAGCTGCTTTCACAGCATCAATAGTACTTCCCCCACCAATGGCCACAAGGCAATCAGGGTTTGCATGAAGGATCTGTCCTTCTAGCCTATATACATCTTCCTTGGGCGCGTTGGGTAAGGCGCCTTGAACACAACCACAGACAACACAGCCTTCTTCCTCTAATAGGTTAAGGATTCGCTTTACCGTAGGTTGCAGCCACTTTGAATCATTGGCAATCACCAATACCCGTCTACCTAGTTGACGGGCATAGACTCCCACTTGATCCAGGGCACCGATTCCGAAGGCGTAGTTGTCCCCTTTAAACTGCTTCAGTAACCCTCGTGCTTCTTTCTGCTTACACTCCACTTTATGTCACTCCATTTCCAAGGCAGTTGTTAACATATTGCCATCTTACTGATCAACTTCACCGTTTCATCCTCAATTACCTTCAATTTTTCCTGAGACTCGGCGAGACTATCACCTTTGGAGGCAAAATACAGCTTGATTTTCGGCTCGGTCCCTGAAGGTCGCACTGTTAGAAGAGTGTCGTTTACCAAAGAGAACTGAAGCACATCAGATTTGGGCAGATCAATCCTGTGCGTCTGACCATCAGCGGTACGCATGGTGGATGTAAGGAAATCCGCGTGACGTATCACGGGCATGCCAAGGATTTCCTGTTCACACTCCCCCCGGAGGTACTCCATGATCCCCTTGATACTTTGCTGACCCGCCATACCGGGCATGGTCATGGACCGCAGGGTTTCCGAGTAATAGCCATATTTGGCCATGATCTGCCCAAGACGATCAACCAAGGTCATCCCCATAGACTGGTAATACCCGGCCATCTCCACAATCAGCGTACTAGCGATAACCGCATCCTTGTCCCGGACGAAATCCCCGGCCAAATATCCATGGCTCTCTTCAAAACCAAAAAGAAAAGTCCGCTCACCTGTACTTTCGTACTTGCCCATCAGCTCCCCGATGTATTTAAAGCCGGTAAGGGTATCCACCACTTCCACACCGTAGTCTGCGGCCACGGCCCGCACTAGCTCCGTTGTCACCACTGTCTTGATGACCACACCATTTGAGGGTAGGGTTCCCCGGCGTTGGTGTTGTAATAGAATGTAATCAGACAGCAGAACTCCGATCTGGTTGCCTGTTATGAAGACGTAATCCCCTTGATGTTTCGCATATACACCCACCCGGTCGCAATCGGGATCTGTAGCCAAAACCAGTGATGCGTCATGTTTTCGAGCCAAGGATAGTCCCAAGGCAAAGACATTGGTATCCTCGGGATTAGGACTTTTCACCGTGGGGAAAGCGGGATCGGGTACCATTTGCTCATCCACAAGGTATAGTTTTTCTACACCCAACTGCCCCATCGCCTCAGGCACCAGTTTCCTACCAGCACCATGTAAAGGTGTATATACTACTGAGAAGGATTCGGAACCCTTTTGGATGGTTTCGGCATTAAAGCAAAGTCCGCGCACCCTTTGGAGATAGTCTGCGGTAACAGGATCAAGATTCATTTTGACCCTGGACTTGGCTACTTCAGCGTCGGCAACCCGTACATCAGAGAAGATGTCCAATTTGCCCAATTCATCGATCACCGCAAGGGCGGAGGATGAAACCAGCTGACATCCATCGGGACCATAGACTTTGTATCCGTTGTACTCCGCTGGATTGTGACTTGCCGTAATCATGATTCCTGCCTGGGCCAAAAGATGGCGTACCGCAAAGGAGAGTAAGGGCGTGGGTACCGGCTCAGGAAAAAGCCACACTTCAACTCCATTGGCCACCAATACACGGCTTGCCTCCCAGGCAAACTCAAAGGAACAATAGCGGGTATCATAGGCGATGACCATTCTAGGTTCCTCCTGTGCTCTGCAAAGCATATTAGCCACACCCTGGGTGGCCCAGCGAACCATATACTTATTCATTCGGTTAGTACCCGCCCCGATAATCCCCCGCAAGCCCCCGGTCCCAAACTCTAAATTACACCAAAAACGTTCCTCAATACTTGCCTCATCGTCCTTTATCTCCCGCAGTTCTTCCTTGGTCAGCTCGTCAACATTAGGGCTATTAAGCCACGTAGTATATTTTTCAAGGTGGTTCATCATCGCAACTCCTTACCTGAAACTGATTGGTCCACATCTAAGCCGAGTAATACAATCCAAATTTAATGTTACGGTTTTATCGAGACTTAGTCAACTACAGTAAAGGTTTGAATCACTTTAGTAGAAGCATGTGGACTAGTGTTTAGCCAAGGTCATCGTAGGCTACCCATATTGTTTCCCTGATAGCTCCCCGGGAATACGGTTCTAATGTAAACTTGGGGTCAAACATTGGGGAAGGATTTCCCCCTCGTGCCTAGAATAGTCTATACGGTACAAGAATTCCTAGGAGGCATTTATCCCATGAAGCAAGTTCGTTTCGGTATTATTGGATTAGGTAATATGGGTGCAGCCCACTATGCTTACTTCCCCGAACTGGAAGGGGCAGTTCTCACCGCCATCTGTGATGTTGACCCTAGTAGGTTTGACAGGCTGGCAAAACCACCAGCAGATTTTGATCATGAAATAGTGACCACTAAAAAACATACAGAGGACATCGCGCGTTTTACCGATTATACCAAGATGCTAGACAGTGGACTCATCGATGCTGTGATTATTGCAGTACCCCACTACTTTCATCCCGAAATGGCCATAGCTGCCTTTAAGCGGGGTATCCACGTCATCTGCGAGAAACCGGTAGCCATCACAGCCCGAGAAGCAAGGAGCATCAATGAAGCCCATGCTAACTCCAAAGTCGTCTTTGCCGCTATGTTCCAGCAGCGTACCCATGCCGCTTTTATTAAGATCAAGGAGCTTCTGACGGATGGGACCTTGGGGGATATCCGTCGGATCAACTGGATTATCACGGACTGGTTCCGTACGCAACACTACTATAATTCAGGACAGTGGCGGGGAAACTGGAACGGTGAAGGCGGCGGCGTACTAATGAACCAATGCCCCCACAACCTAGACCTCTTCCAGTGGTTCTTCGGCTTACCCCAAGAATTATATGCCTTGGGTTACTTGGGCAAATGGCACGATATTACTGTGGAAGATGATATATCGGTATTAATGAAAATGGCTAACGGCGCAACGGCATCCTTTATTACCTCCACGGCAGATTTTCCAGGTACAAACCGCCTGGAGATCACCGCGGAAAACGGCAAGCTCGTATATGAACATGGAAACGTTAGCCTGTGGAGCACCGAAAAACCGGTACAGGCAATCATCGACAATAGCACCAAAGCTTTCTACGGAAAAGCACCTCAAAGAAACGAAGTGCCCATCGACCGTACACCAAGCGGCCATCGATATATCACGCAAAACGTGATCAACACCATTTTAGGGAAAGAAGAGCTCATCGCACCGGGCACCGAAGGAATTAAGTCTATTCAGCTGGCTAATGCGATGCTCTATAGTATGGTCAAGCAAGAGGCCGTAAGCTTCCCCGTGGCCGAGAATGATTTCGACACCCTCTTAGAAGAGCTTCGCGCCGATGAGCGGAAGCACAACCCCGACAAAGCTTTTATCTGGGAGGACTATTTGGCCCAGTTGGCCTAAGGCCACAAGGATTCAGGCAAGAGCATACCGAACCGATGATATCGGCAAGAGAGCAGACATCCTATCACACTAGTGTGGTGGATATCTGCTCTCTTAGTCTCACGAGAAATCACGCCTCGAATAGTAATGCCTTGGCTACAGAAAAGTACCTATGGGGAACACGCTATGCGGCGGGGCACTCAGAACATAGGCAGCACCAAGTATGTATACGAACGAGTCAGTGAGAAATCCGACAGAAGAGTTCGGCACAGCTTTTCGTCCAGTCGTGGCCCTGGTTTGCCTTTGCTACATAGGTAAAACCATGGATGGACGAATCGGATATCATCGAATGATAACCTGGTTCTCGGCGTCATATCTGCAAAAGATGAAGAAACAGAAGGGACTTTGGCTACTTCAGGATGGGTGTTTTCCCCCAGGTATGATCTGACGGGAATCTAGGCGGTATTCCCGGGGCATTGTCAGGCACTCCAGTGTGCAAAGCAACAAGAATCCAGGCAAACTCGGTTTCTAACCGTTTCTCGATCTCAAGTCCCGATCGCTGGACATACCGCTTGACCTCATCGGCTGACGCCGGGAACAGAGGAATTCTTCTATGGCCACAAACAAGAACACGTTCCTGACTCTTGCTGGTTGACAGTACAAAGCGACCTTTAGGATTAAGCAGTTTCGCAACCTCCCGTATCGCCCTTTGTTTATCTTGAATGTGCATAAAGGTTAGCGAGGAGTAGATTACATCAAAGGTTGACGAGAAGTCATGCGCAAGGAAATCGGCGCAAATCAGCTCCGTGTATTCAAAGCCCTTGAGGTTTTTCTTTGCCCGTTCGATCGTCTTCGGCGAGATATCAATACCGGTAAAGCTCTTGCACTTGCCGCATACATCGAGAGCAAGCCTGCCAGTACCGACACCGATTTCAAGGACGGTTTTGGCAGACGACAGCCGCAATTCGTCAATAAACACCTGACCATCCCATTTACCCATGTATTCACGAAGCAGGACAACGTCGTGTGCTGGGTCGTTATTCTCATCGATAAGAGCGTCGTAGTGGGATACGACCTCATCCATTCCTCTCTGCCTCCAGTCTGAACCTCACTCCCCCCATCGGGGCAGAGAGTTCACACATAGACTTCGAGCAAAACCCGCCCGGGACAACCGTATTCGCAGGTGTATGTATCACCGACCTCGTGTCCGTTGCGGCAGTCTAGTACCCCAGATGCATTCATCTTGCCTCCGACAACGGTGACGATAAAGCTGTAGTCTTCTTTGATCAACTTGTTCATGACTGTCCCTTTACTCTGTCCTTCGAGATATGCGACTATCCGTTAACACCGAAGTCCTTCAGATACCATGTTGGTACCGGATTGTTCATGTTCGCAAACCACATCAGTACATCCTGTGACTGTTGGAGCATCGTGTTAATCTCGCTTTGACCGAAGGGTATCGCCCAATAGATCGAGGAGAGCGTATTGCTGGCGATGTAAAAGGCAAGCAACCGGAAGAATTCTACAGGAGGTCTACCGCCAAAATATCCATTAAGCTGGCCGGTGGCGAAATGTTGGCTAACTGAGGCGCTAAAGACAATACGGTTGAATTCCTCCCACGGATCACCGAAATCGGCGCGGTTGAAATCAATAATGGATAGCGTGCGCTCCGGTGAGATAATCATATTGCCTACGTGGTAGTCGCCGTGCTGGTAGCATTGCGGTCTGTCAATTAACAGATGACGGTTGCCTCCAATGTAGTCAATGAGGTGGTCATCACCATTAAACCGGGGAGTGCGCAATTGGGGTACAATATACTCACAGTTGACTGTCTACTTTGGAGAACGGGTCACAAATTAGTCTTAGGAGGATTTGGAGTTTACACAGTTAACTTGACGGTCTCTGACGGTCTCGCCATTCCTCCTGGTCCCCGGGAGCAGAAATTGAGTGTATCGTTCTGAGGATTTCACCGGATCTGATCCCGAGCACATATTGCTCGGTTTTTGTCATCAGCGGTAAGATAATCTCGGCATCTTCTCCGTCGCACCATGTCAGCAGCATATACACACTCGTTCCCTTATTGCATGTGCCAAAACCCATCGGCTGTGACATGGGTACACCTAAAGCTGCAAGCTGCTGCATTACTGCAAACTCTGCCCTTTTGCGGTCATACTCACAGAAACTCATGACCCGCAACAGTAATCTTTTCCCCGTTGATGTCTCAATGTAATACTTCTTATCGTCTGACCACCCTTTGGTAATCGGCACAATTCTACTGAAAGCGTCATAGCCCTGTATACTTTTTATACCATCGCCCCCTCTAAACCATATTTCATCAGGGCACCGGCACATCCACGGCCCAAATCCCGCATTGAAGGGCTAGCTCACTGGAACTCGAAGGGTGCAAGAGGTTGTTCCGAGTAGAGCATCAAGCAAGAAATCACATTAATGTGTTAAGGGTGGGCAGCATATGCTACCCACCCTTAACATCAATACTGAAGTAAAGGTCCAGATGATAGACTACCTTCATTAAGGACCTAGAACCCCTAGATCCGTAGGGCGATGTGACCCAAGGGATCTAAAAGTAAAAAGGCTTCCCAGTCTTCGCCGACTCGTAGATGGCATCAAGGATTTTGGTCACTACCAAGGCCTGTTCAGGTTGTACCACAGGCTCCTTGTCGTTAAGGACACAATCGATCCAGTTTCTTGCCTCCACATCGCCAGGAGAACTGGACTTTCCTGCGTAGAAATCTACTCCACCCACATTAAAGTCCGGTTTCTTTGTGTACAGACGACTAAACTCTTCACCATTGATCCGCAGACCATCATCCATATCGGCACCGGCCTCGGTACCACAGAGGATGCATTTAGCCTCACCCACATGCAGGGTGTTAAGAGCCCAACTGGACTCGAGGATTACAGTCATCCCGTTCTTGAATACGACAAAACCGAAAGCAGAATCCTCTACGGTAAACTCCTTCGGATCCCACGGACCCCAGGCATTGGCCGCATTTTCTTTACTATTAAGTTTATGATATACCGTACCAACGGCATAGGCAGGTTCGTAATTATTTACACACCACAGGGTCAGATCCAAAGCATGGGTCCCGATATCGATCAACGGACCACCGCCTTGCTTCTCAAAGGAAAGGAAGCTTCCCCAGGTGGGCACAGCCCGCCGGCGAATTGCCAGGGCCTTAGCAAAATAAATGTCCCCTAGGTCACCCCGGTCACAGATCTTCTTTAAGTGCTGGGAATCGGCACGAAAACGGTTCTGGTAGCCAATGGTTAGCTTCTTTCCGGTGCGTTTAGCCGCATCCACCATGGCTTGCGCTTCAGGGGTATTGATCGCCATGGGTTTTTCGCACATGACATGGCAACCGCTTTCAAGGGCAGCTACTGTAACGGGACTGTGGGCATTATTGGTAGTACAAACATGAACTACATCGAGCTTCTCTTTCTCGAGCATTTTACGGTAATCCGTGTAGACAGTAGCCTTGGGAGCCCCGTAATCCTTGGCACCCTTCTGCGCCCGTTCCTCGATCAGGTCACAAAAGGCCACCATTTCTACCTCTTTCACCTTCGACAGCGCTGGCATATGCTTCCCGTTGGCAATGCCTCCCACTCCAACAATTCCTACGCGTAATTTGTCCATAGTCACTTATCCTCCTTGAGTGAATGGTTGTTTTTTGGTACCGGTACCAAAAATGGTACCGGTTAACTTTCCGTCGGACTATACTATGGGTTCGCCACTCCTTACCGAAATCCTTCCCGTTTTTAACAAAAACCATGCTCCGCTAGAAACTCTTTAAGTTCACCGATGCCTATCTGCCCGAAATGGAAAACCGATGCCGCAAGAAGAACGTCTGCCCCTGCTTGGGCTGCCGCCAGGAAATGCGCAAAGGTACCTGCACCACCCGAGGCAATCACCGGAAGCTCTACCCTACTTTTGATT
Organism: Limnochordia bacterium; assembly: GCA_023230925.1. Lineage (NCBI taxonomy): Bacteria > Bacillati > Bacillota > Limnochordia > Limnochordia bacterium. Next base: position 64,467 of record JALNWK010000003.1, on the reverse strand, counting down.
AGGCGCAAAAGCTCCAAATCATAACCAGTCCCGGTTCCATCACAGGCTTTACTCGTCACAAGCAAAGAACCGGCTCCTTCTTGCTGTACTTCCTCCATCCAAATAAGTGCGTCCCTACCCGTCGGGGTTTTGCCACCATGTATGTATATTTCATAGCCCGAGGGAAGCTGCGGATTTCGATCAACATCCACTGCGGCCACCACGCTGTCCCGGCCAAAACTTAGCGCAAGCTCTTTAAACAGCTTTGGATTCATGAATCCCGCTGTACCCACCGACACCCGGTCGGCTCCAGCGGATAAAACCGCGCCAGCAGATTCCACACTATTGACGCCTCCCCCCACTGTCAGAGGGATCTGGATCACCTCGGCTATGCTACGGACAACACCTAGCGTAGTTCCCCGCTTCTCATCAGTGGCGCCAATATCTAAGAGGGCCAATTCATCAGCCCCATGTAAATAATAGGTTTTGGCACACTCCACCGGATCTCCCGCATCCTTAAGCTCTGTGAAATTGACCCCTTTGACCACTCTGCCATCCTTTAGGTCCAAACAGGGCATAATTCCTACCTTAGGCATCAAGTCCACTCCCATTGGTAAATAGTATGCAAAGACGTGTCGTCTTAGAGGTACTGATCCACTCTGTCCAAGAGAAAATCACCACTGGTTACAAGGAAGATAGTCATCAAGACAAAAACGACAGCACCGAAGACCATACCTATCCATAGAAGACGACGATTCCCATTGATTAGGGACAAACCGATTAGGATTGCAGCCAATGCTGGAAAGCGGTTAAGAAAAGGTGTCGGTAACACAATGAAAAGACCCATCATTCCGGCAATCCAAGAGGCAATCCTTATTTCTATTTCTGTAGGGCAACCGGTCTCTTTTGCTACAGAGAATGACTCCAGTTTCCTCATCAATGGCAGGGCTTTTTTCAACAGCAAGTCCGCATTCTTGCGACTGAGCCTTCGATCCAAAAGCCACTTTGGTAACCAAGGTGCCCCATGGCCTACTAATCTTTGAATCCCCCAGAAGAAGATTAATGAGCCTGGCAGAATGCCGCCTCCCGGTGGAAGAGGAATCATGATAAACAAACCTACCAAGATGAAAAGAAGTCCGTAGCTTTGCTGACCCGTGGCAGCAATTAGACTCTCAATACTTACGGAATCCTGTTCCAACGCACAGGCAAGTGTGTCAGAAAGGGTCCTGGAAAGCGACATAGTCTACCTCCTCACTGTCTTTTCCAGTGTACCACTTGAATAAACCATCGCGCAAGAGTATCGGGTGAGATTAAGTTTCGGGAAAGGGAGTAGAACAAGTTTGGAGAGGGTCAAAACCCTCTCCTGGAACTCATTGATAGGGGAATTGGCTCATGTATCCGGCAAACTGCTGTTGGGACTGTTGTACCTGTTGGGCCTGGGCGGTTTCGAGGGCATACCAACCCTTGCGGAACATTGTCTCATACGCTTTCCTAGCGCACTGATGGGTCTCATTTAGCAATCCTAGCACATCTTGGTGTAGCGACTGATGACTTGCTTCTCGGGCAAAGACGTTATAGCCATCGGTCAAGTACTTATCCGTTGCCAAAATGTCATTGATCATGTCACGATCGTTTAGCTCTGGCCCTTTAACCTTAGAGAGCATATCGGGATTTTGAATCTTCTGCGGCATCTTTGGTATCCTCCTTTCCTACTATTGCATAACCTTCTCCGAACTTAGGTGTTGGTGTAGCTTAATGTAGTGACCTTGATGCATGCGGCCAGCTTCGTCTAGGAAGTTTCGAACCTCCGTATCCTGGCACATACTTGCATAATGCCGGCACTTTTTCATAGCCAAAAGCTCCCATGACATTGCATCTTCTATGTAAGTCAGATCCTTTCCCGTAAGAACCTCGGGAGGCAGGGTCATAGTGGGTTGGGTGTTGATCATAGGCGCATGTCACCTCCTTTATCCGTGGTATGAGACTCTTTCTTAAGTTTTCCCCGGTGTTAGCTAAACATGTTGGCAATAATTTCCCCGCTTAGACAAGAGTATCCAAAGACACTGGTTCTGGTTGAAGTCTAGCAGTCTTACCAGCCAGGTATTTTTACCGATAAAGTGGAGATTACCGATTACCAAACATGTGGCTTGACCAATTCTATAGGCTTCCGGCCACGCCTCGTAACCTCAAGAAATCCTTCAACAAGGTTGGCTCCTTTCCCTACATTACGAAACGAGTTAGCAAAAAATCGATGAATAACAGGGCAGAATCTGATAGAAAAAAGATATCTGCAAACATAGGAACCTAGAGTTAGAGCGGTTAAGGAGATTAGCCGAAGTTTTACATTTCAGTTAGCTTGGAATTGTGTTAGGCACCACATTAATTGGGACAAAAACTGCATGAGTCAAGCATATTAAATGATACACTTGGAGTAAGACCTAAGTCGGTTAGATGCGGGGTTTTTTGTTTTTCGAGAAACAATGACAAAATAGGGCGCGGAATTAGTCTGGAATTGGTCTACGTATGGACTGCGGTATAATCAGCAATCTAGACCGCGACTGGCGACACTATTCTATGGAGTAATTCCTTTAAAGGAGCCAAGTTCCCTTTAAATGTAGCAATATCAGTTGATAAAAGCTCATCGTCACGCACGTCCTCGTAGTTCAAGTCATAGCCAGCATTTTCAGCCAATTGCTTAAGAAAAGCTCGAACTGACCGGCCATTTCCTTCCCTAAAAGGATGTAATGCTATTAGATCACCTGTTAAGGTAGCTAATTTCTCAATAAACTCAGGTTTCCCAAGCCCCTTAAGCAACTTATCATGCTTCAACTGAGTAAAAATCGCTTGCTGGGCCCCTTCAAGATTCTCAGGATAGCAAAACACGCCATCGTCTTTCGCCAGCCAAACGTCTCTCATCACACCGGCGAAATGATACAGGTCTGAAAACGAATACCGATGGATCGCACACAAGTGGTCAAAACCAATCTCACCATTAATGGGGTTTTCCTCTAACCAGATGAGACGAACCATTACTACACTAACCTCAATCGCCTTTAATAGTTCCGGGTCGTCAACACCCAACTTATTTGGTAGGATACCAGGCTCTTCGGTGAAATAATCTCCCAAAACACTACTCCTTATTCACTGCTGCTAGATATTTCGCAACAAGTTGTTCGCTGGTCACTTCACCCCTAAGCATTTTCCGGCAATCCCTTTTTACTGCGGGGGGCACGACAGAACCTTCAAACCGAAGATTGGCTTCAGCAAACCGCAACGATTTTTCTTGCCTTTGTAATGTCATTTTTCGCAACCTTCCAACCTCCCCGACATTCACTCTGCTTCTAGTATGACACATTTTCAACGTCGGGTTGCAACTGACTTTGTGGGAGCCATGCAAATAATATGGTGCCTAACAGTAATGCGTTCCATTCACCGTGCCACTAAATGGCTCTTGAAATATTTTGTAGGTAAGATAATCAGCTTTAGGACCAAGTTAGACTAGAAGGTTGTTCGCCCAATAAACACTTCGGCCCAAAGCGGTCTTCATCCTCTTATTACCAATGACAACTTCGTCCGTTTGGATTATATGAACCTCATCCGAGTGAATAGCATGAAGTAGTCTAATCACTGTTCGCATAAGAGTCTGCGAGGTAGAATAGTAGTTTTATTTACACTATCACCGTCAGCGTAGATTGGTACTGTCACCGATAATCATCGCGATGCTCAATGCCTTAGGCAAAACAACGGGTGCTGCGATGGAAGGCACCTAGAAACCTGTGGGTTCTGTCTCAACCCAGCATACATATAGGTAATGGCATTGGCCAGTACGAGCCAATGCCATCCAAAACAGACCTTTCATCTCCGGATTAAGAGCTAGGGTTTTACCGGTGTATTCTATACTATCTCCGACGGGATGACCTCTATTCCTGGTGGTAACTCTAGTTCACTTTGTACCTCGTTTCCTGCACGCTGCAGCTTAACCCGGATCAACCCATGTGGTGTAGGAATCCGTCCTTCCGCCTCGTGGAGGTCTCCTAGGTAAGGTGAGAAGTAGATCTTACCGAACCCAGGTGTTGCTGGACGTACTCCAAGGATATAGGCAGGGATAAGATAAGCTGGTCCACTGGACCATGGATGACACAGGCTAACGGTTGAGTTCACAGTAGGATCGAATCCAGGCTCATACCGCTCCCACCAGGTGGTAGCTCCGTTTTCTAGCATCTTTCCCCAAAACTGGGTAAGCAACTTGAGGGCACGGTCTGCATGACCATTTTCAAAGAGAAACTGCAGAACAAAAAAATTGAAGTAACCTGTATGGGCAGTCAAGAAGCGATCATCCCACGTAGATAGAACTTCTGCGAGACGGCGACGTTCTTCGCCAGTAACCACGTTACATACACCGGCAAGTATATTGGCGTGAAGCCCGCAGCATTCGGTGCCGATCCTATCGGTAAACAGACCCTCCGACGTACGCATTCGGCTCCGAATAGCCTGACGCAATTTCTCTGCTCTCTCGTTCCAGCTTTGCGCCTCATAGTGTCGGCCGATCTGTTCTGCGATTATTCCCGCTTGAAACAGGGCTTGGTAGTAGAGGCACTGCACAGCGGTAATGATGCCGGTATGCGGCAAGTGACCCCAGTCAATGAACATCCACCAACCGGCTTTGCCCTCTGTAACAAGGAAGCCATCTGCATCCGATTCTAACTGGAGCCACTCCAAAAGAGTAACCACGTGCGGATACATCTCCTGCAGAAGCTCTTTCCGTCCCGTGTAGAACCAGTATTCATACAGGAGAGTAACCCACAGTAAGGAGTAATCGATGATGTTATGGTTGGTACCACCAGGAGCAATGCTGGGAATTCGTCCCGACACATACTGCGATCTACCGAATTGCCGGATGGCTTTAGCAGGCAAAAGCTGATCCCCAAAGGTCATGTAGTTATACAAAGATGTAACTCTAGTGTCCCCTACGTACTGGGCCTGTTCCCGTAAAGGGCAATCCTCAAAGTGATCCTGCATCCCCAGATTCAGGGTATATTTGCTAACCGAATAGACTTCGTTTAGCACCGGATCATCGGATTGGAAAACACTCTGGTCGTTAACCGGATATTTAGTAGCCCGGACACAAAGTCTGTCGATCGTAACTGGATTTGCCGTCTTTCGAATACAGATCTGCAGATAGCGAAAAGCTCTACGACCCATTGCTTCCCAATGATTAGTTCCTGGACCAATGATGAGCCGATCCGTCTGATCGATACCTTGCCGTGTAGGAAAGATACGTCCTTCCTCAGTGAGACACTCACTATACCCAATATCTACAATGGCTTTGCCATCGGTTTGAAGCACGATGTCTGGGTAGCCTACAATCTCCCGACCGAAATCGTACAGAAGGAACGTTCCACTTTCATCAGGTCCGGGGGGCAGAATTGTGCCCCCCGAAAAGACGTTCTTATCAGAGATTGTCTTCTCTGATTGCATCCATATACCTAACGTAAGAGGGTGTGGCATCTGGGTGGGTTCTTGAAGACGCCCCACGTCAACCACGTTCTGGGGTTCCACCAAGGTTTCTTCTAGATAAGGAATCTCCCGAGGGATTAGACGTTTCCAGGGCTCAACCGGAGGTTTCCCGTAGCTGACTGCTTTCTGCCAACCGCGATTCGGTTTGGGAAGTGCGTGCAATAGGTCCCGATCTTTCCGAAGGTCAACTATCTCTTGAAAACCAGTAGTCCAAAACATCTGGGTGGTGCCTTGCATCCATCCGGATGGGTACTTTACACACCAGGACGTATCTGTGGTCACAGCAAAGGTCGGGCCACGATGGGTAGTTATTTCACCTTGCAAGATCAGACCGCCCGGTACCCATGGGCGACTATGCGTACCCACGCCGTAATTATAGGCCTTGACGGTAATGAGGTTTACACCGGGCACAAACGGCGTGGCATCGAGTTCGTAAGAATCATATGATTGCCAGGCTGGATCGGCAGGATAGGGGCCCCGCCCGATATATGTTGAATTAATATATAATTTGTAGCTTCCAGAGCAACTGATCTGAATACTTGCCGACTGGACTTCCGCCGGAAGATCCACCACTTTTTTGAAAAACAAAAGCGTATTGGGGGTCTCTCGTCGGTAGGCATCCCAGATCCATTCAGCTTGCCATTTAATTGGTGCGACGCGCATAATTTCTGGCCTCCATATGCTCAGTTCTTTACGCCTGTTCCTAGCTAGTAGTCATCTCTACACGAGGTTTTCACCTGGACTTGGCAAATAGAAACCGCGAAAGCAACTTCAGTATTCCCAGTCAACCACAATCAGTACACCACTATGCCACTGTTCAAATTCGATGTGAAAGGTTCGGGATGCCTCGTCCCAAGCCCACTTAGCTGATGTTTGTTGCATCTCGCCCGCCTCTAGCTTCGCAATCCACGGTGATAGGTCCTCGATCTCCTCCGCCTCTAGTCGACGACCAAAACCACGCATGGCGTAAGCAGTCACCTTTTCGGGCTTTCGATTGCCAGCATACAAGCGGACCACACCGGGTGTTTGCCAAGGCCCTGCACTCACCACATAGGTTTGCTCGCCGGTAGTCTCCGTCTTGAGCAACTCCCGACTGCCGTAAAGAACACGGGGTGTCACTCCTTCGAGAAGATCCGTAACGTCGTAAAGCAGCGCCGATTCACCCTCGGATAGAACAAATTCACTTGCTACCGAAAGACACGGGTCCAGTAAATCTACGAACTGCCCGGTCAACCGATGCTCTCCAGTAAGAGCATGAGCAATCCAGTAGGAGCCTCTTCTAAGAACCATGGTGCCCTCTTCTCGATATTCCCCTCCTCCCAACTGCTCTACCGCGTAGGACGATAATAAGCAAATGAAGTTAGCCCCGTCCATTGTTCTTGCAAAAAGAGCCGAGGGGACACCGATGTACACGAAGTATCCTTGGCCAACTTGCCTTTGATAAGTAGAGCTGTTCTCACCATCAAAAGCATAACTGGTAACGGGTACCTCTTGGCCGACCAACAAACTGTCAAGGGTCGTAAGAAGACTACTCGGCATACCACCGGTCCCAACTAACACGTTTTCTTGCTGTTCCGTTTGTACTTTGATCACGAAGTTATTTCCTACCCTCATCTCTAGCTTCCCGGATTTCACATTTGAAACAGGGAAAGCATAGGTGAAGGAGCCTGTAGCATCGGCAAACCTACGACCTGGATTCACACCACCCGGCGAAATGACCTCCACAAGATACTTGGCCTCTTCTGGCCCTCCATTGGCCTTAAATGAAATACTTTGTTTCGTACCATCAGTCGTCTCGTAGTCAAGGGTGACTGATTCAAGAAAGGGTCCCCAGCCATCCTGCTTGGAACCGTCCTCAAGCCGCACAAGAATCTGATCCGCAGGCAGAAAAGGCGCCAAATCGATAGAGTAGGTCTTCATGTTCTCCAAGTTATGATAGTCCGCCTCAGAACGGAGCACTTCCTGCCACCCCATGCTCTCCTGGGGCTTAACACTTGCGCGACTTTGCCGTTCCACCGGAATGCCTAACTGTTCAAAGAGGTGTTCCACCGGAGCATGGTACCCGGCTTGACGCCACCATTCATCTACTTGGTTATATGCGTCATTTCCATCAAAGAATACCAAAATCCCCCCTTGTTGAACCCATTGTCTCAAAGCAACATGAGAGGCTGGATCGAGCGGTTTCCACATGTCGTAGCTAACCAAAAGCAAACGAAATGGATCAAGATAACCCTGATCTATAATCCGTTCGACTGGGAGCACTTGAACGGGGATGCCTTGCCTCAGCAAAGGTAAGACCAGACCGTGGAAGGATTCCATGCCCGAGCCTTCTGGGCCTCCACGCTGCCATACCATCGTGTCGCCCACCAAAACACCAATTCCCTCCGTTCCTCCCTGCCAATGGATCTCTTCTTGATTTTCCATATCGCTAAGAGCCTGGAAATTGACCATGAGTTGGGTACGGTACTCAGCTGGACCTGGACTTCCTCCTCCGGTACCATAGCCTGGTAGAAAAACCCGCTCCGGCCAAGGCATAACCTGGTATCCAAAGACATCAGAAAACATGAGCATGGCAACAAGTGTCTGATTGTACCACAGATGATACTGTTCCCAACGATATTGTGGATCGTCTTCAACCGGATCACCTAGTAGAAACATCTGTTTTTCACTGTCACGGGTTAGGTTAGCAAAGTAGCTATACAGAAGCCAAGCCGAATCAAAGAAACCATTATCCCGAGTGAGGCGGTTGCCCGCATAAACACCAAGGGACCAGCTAATTGGACCCGTCCATACTTGTCCGATAATGCCATCAAGACCGGGTAACCTCGCGGCAGCCCCACTGGGGAAAATCATCTGACCTGCCGCATGACTGATGAGGCTGTGCGTCGGAAGAAGGACTTCTGTCTCGCCGTTGCTGCATGTTTTAGCTTCATCAATAACCGCTTTGACTGTCTCCAGGTAAAGATGACTCTGCAGCTTGGACTTCTTCCAAAAGGCATCGCGTGAACTGTGCGGTGGTTGCCAAGGCTCGCCATAGAAGTCTTCCCATGCTAGCTGAAAGGCCGGACTGTATCCCGCTGCGGCATGGGCCAGCGGCTCCTCTGGGACAACTCCAACGACACCGGCATCGATGGATTCACGGGTAATGCGACGCATATACTCGTTCCAGGCGGTAGTTGGTACCATATATGGACGGCTGCCTACTGCAAAATGATTTCCCACTCGGCCAGTCTCAATTGCCTCCGGATATTCATGTCCGTCGTACTCGCCCCGGGTAAAGCTCTGGCCAGCATCTGACCCGATAAGCCACATGCGGTAGACAAGATAGTTGCCGATTGATTTCCAATCCCTTAGGGTATAGGATACAGGCGGAGTTATCAGGCCATGTTTATGTACCATGACCCCATCGGTTCTCAGGTCAATTCGTGGATCGTATGTATTAATACCCGTCTGAAACAGCGTTTTGGCCATCGCGGGACACCCCGTAGTTAAAACTACAACAATCAGAAACAACTCCAGTATCCGGCAAAGGGCACTGTCTTGAAAGTAATCTATGAACATAGGTAACCCTCCTATTCAACCGATGAACGAAACCACGTGGAGAGTCTCTAGCCTGTTCATCACAGACTATCACTCTGAAGCGAAGATGCAGACGCGGTATTGTATCAACCAGGCATCACATTTCGCTTTCCTGTCAACTAAGACAACGGTGACAGCCACCTATGCTTCAGTACTAAGGAAATCACGATCACCTTGTTGAGACTATGGTGACCGTGATTTCTCCGCGCCTATGGTTTATCGTGCATCATGAAGCGCCTGATTAATGCGACGATTAGCCTCTGCCAATGCAGCTTGCGGTGACTTCTCCCCCGCATAGACTGGACGCACCAAGGCTTGGATTTCCCTGGTAAACACATCCGACTGCGTAGTCACAGGACGAACCCGTTGAGCGGCCTCGAGTATTTGGGCAAAGAAACCTCGAATCGGATCCATCTTGAACTGATCATAGGCATTTGAATACCGATACCCCGGGTATTGACTGGCGGTCACCCCAAAGACACCTGTTCCCACAGGATCGGCGGCCAAAAACCTGATCAGTTTCCATGCCTCCTCGGTATACTGACTTCCTTCGACAAGTACAATGCGCCATCCGCCAACCCAAGCCGGATTCTCTGGACCAACTCCTGCCTCGTGAGGCATGATCCCAAGGGTCAACTTGATCTCCGGATTGAAGTTAAGCACCTCGCCAATGACTTCAGTATGGGCAGTAATCATGACTTCATCTTCGTCTATAAAGCGCCTAACGAAGGACGGATTCTTACCCGCAAGTGTCATAACATACCGGTTATAGTGATCGGCTAACCATTCAAGGGCTTTGACTACCTGAGGATCGGTCAAAGTCGCCGTATCGCTCACCACATCGTAGAAGGCTCCTCCAAATGCCCAGCCCCACGTATATAGGTTGTTTAGCTGACCCCACGCGTTATCCCAGACTGACATCCCAATCTCGGGGCACGGCCATCGGCATCTAGTTGTGTCAAGCGATGAATATGGTTATCTAGAACCGCAATAGTTGTCGGCAAAGTCTCTCCTGGTAACCCCGCCTCCTCCAGTAATCGGCGATTGCCAAGCAAGGCAAAGTTCGGATCTAGCGTTAGTGGTAACGCCCAGACATCACCCTTCCACTGCACCTCCATCCAGCCAGCCGGAAAGAAATCAGTTGCGCTGAATCCGTCTTCTTGCACAGAGGATGTAATGGGGCTAATCATATGGTTCTGGGCGTATCCAGGGATCCCTGAACCGATCACAAACACATCCGGGGCTACTCCACCAGCGAATGCCGCAATGAACTGATCTCTCTTTGACCCAGGTCGCAGTTCCACCTCAATACCTGGATTAGCCTCTTCAAAAGCAAAGTAAGAATCGTTTTAGCTCCCAGAAGCATAGAATGAATTCAACCCAACTACGCCGTGGAGTATTCTTCCAAGTACGAGTCTGCAAGCTAGCTTGGTTTACAGTGTCAGCTCGCCCATGGACCGATCGTTACATCATTTTGCGCCCGTCCTAGATCAGATATAAGATAAAGTCACAAGTCAAACCTGCTCAGTTGCTACTAGACTAGTATGGTAATCACCTTTGCTTTCTTGAGGCTACTAGTCATTTGTTCTTGGTCGAGCTGTGCCGCGTCTTATGTAATCGAGATTCAGCGTAAACTAAGTATTCGATACGTTTCATAGGATTGCCGATTTGCTCATAGTGCCACAGCGTACACCGATACATTCTGCTTAGCTGAAAAACCCTTTACTCATCCTCATACAAATGTAACGACAAGATACCTTTAATAATCCAGTTTGGTATATGCAACCAACTAGTACAGATAGTCTATAACCCGATTATTGTATGCAACGTTATTATCGTTAATGTATCAAAGACCCCTGTGAAAAACAATATTCTCGGGCAGCGGCTTTACCCCAACTCGGTTGATTATGTGCGAATTGGCTCCCTATTTCTACCTTTTTCATCAGATTTCATCAGAGAATTCGTCCAAACAATTTACCAGCTTCCAGACAAGTTGGTCTGCAGTCATTAGCTTCCCCAGACCCTTGTTCTGAGGGGATTATCTGGTGTTTAGTCGTAGATGTACGTAACATTATGACCTTTTTTCGGGCGCATGTGTCAGGCCTTTTCTGTGCCTGGACATCCTTCTCACTATCCCAACCGCTACCCAGTGAGTTTGTAACACCTCAACTCGTGCGACCTTCTAGAGCTGTAAACTCTAGGACTTCTTTTCGCGAAGCTTTGTCTGCACGCAGTTTGACAACCCTTAGTACTGTTACTACACCTGGTGTCCAATAGCACACCGCACAGAAGTCTCGGTCTCGTGAAACCCAGAAATTTGGCCCGTATGTGAAGGAAAACAAAGCTAGACAAGTCTAATGATAGAACTTCTTTGTGGGCCCAATATAGAGACCGTCGATATGACTGAAAACGTTGCCCTTCATGTATCACATAAAACCCCAGTGAGAGTAGCCTGACGCGCTAACTTATACAAAGTCTGGCCTAGGATAGCAAAGCAGTCCTTGTTATGTTAAGATATCTAGTGGTCACTATCAAAAGAAAAGAGGTTTCACAGCACATGCAGGTTGGTCTTATTGGACTGCCCCAAGTGGGCAAGACGACTGTGTTTGATTCCTTGGCAACCAGTCAAAGCAAGAAAGGTGCTTCAGATATCGCCGTGGCAAGGGTCTTTGATCCCCGAGTGGAGAAACTAAGCCAGATCTTCAAGCCGGCAAAAACTAGTTACGCCCAGATTACGTTAGTCGACTTCCCTGGGCTCACTAGTCAGAATCAGGAGAAGATCTTTACCCAACTACAGGATATGGATGTCCTCGTCCATATCGTGCGTCAGTTTAGCGCCCCCCATGTACCCCATGTTGAAGGTAGTGTTTCAGGCCTCCGGGATGCCAAACAGGTGTTCTCTGAAATTATCCTCGCCGATTGGCAGTTAATAGAAACCCGCATTACTAGGGGCCAAGCTGAAAAGAACCCCCGTAAGCGGGCCATTTGGGAGAAGGAATTGCCCCTATTAAGTAAGTGCAAACAGGCTTTGGAGTCGGAACAACCCCTGTTTAATCTCACCTTTAATGAAGAAGAGCAGACGGTTTTAAGAAACTATGCCCTTCTAACGATGAAACCACTGATCGTGGTCGTCAATACTGACGAAGAAAACGATGCAGCCGAAGATGAAGTAGTTGACTGGTGCAAAAGCTTAAGCATTCCCCTGATCAGCATCCTGGGACAGCTTGAGAAGGAGATTGCCGAATTAGATCCGGAAGAGCAGCAAGCTTTCATGGAAGATGCAGGGATTAGTGAACCGGGTATTCATCGTCTTGCCCGGACGATCTATGGCAATATGGGACTAATCTCCTTTTTTACCGTGGGTGAGGATGAGGTTAAGGCCTGGACGATCACCAAAGGGGAAACCGCCCTGGAGGCTGCTGGGAAGATCCATTCGGACATTGCCCGGGGCTTTATCCGGGCCGAGGTGGTGGGTTTTGATACCTTCATAAGTAAAGGCAACCTCACCGAGCTGCGCAAGGCGGGACTACTACGTCTTGAGGGTAAGGAATATACCGTGCAAGATGGTGACATCATTCATTTCCGTTTTAACGTCTAATTGCCCTGGGGCACCATTTCGTTAACGCTTTGCCCTTTTGGGCTTTCTAAGGGTGATGATCTTGGTAAACCAGAAACGAGAACTATACCTGTACTTTCTAGCCATGCTCACGGCAGGAATGGTGCTTGTGGCCCATGGTCCTTGTGTAGATACCCTCATCGATACCTTTGATTCAGATAAAGTGGGCATTGGTTTCTTAGCCTCTGCCTATAGCCTTGGTACCTTCCCGGGAGTGTTCTTGGCTGAATGGGTAGTCCGCCGCTACGGGGCGAAGAAGGGACTGACCGGTATAACCCTCCTGCGGAGTCTCGTACTGCTAGTATTTAGCCTAAACAACAGTCTTCCTGTGGCCTATGTTCTGTACGGACTTGTGGGAGCCACCAACGGCTTGTTGTTCGCTGGATTGACAGCTCAGACAACTCGCCGAACCGCGCCCCATCAATCACGATATCTATCCTGGTTATACAGTGCCTTCGGACTGGGGGTCGTCTTGGGTCCGCTAATGATTGGCAGCCTGCTGGCCCATGGCCATGGCTGGCGACTTGCCTATCGGTTGCTCGCCCTGTGCACCGCCACCGGGGTTTTGCTATTGCTTGGCTCCGAAGCGCCCGCACCGAAAGAGGACACCCCTAATGGCAAACCTTTTCGTCCTTTACCAGCTGCTTTCTATTTCTGGTGCCTTGCCCTCACGTCCTATGTGGCCACTGAAGGTGCTTTGAGTACTTGGAGTAGTAAGTACATCCTGGATGTTTTTGAACATGGTATCGGCTATCAGATCGTGACCATCTTCTGGGTATTTATGTTTCTCGGCCGCTTACTAGCCGGTTGGCTATTGCCCTTTTTCTCCGAACAATCCTTTGTTTCCTTTGCCTGTGGAGTGGCCTTTGTCTGTACCATGATCGCTTCCCAGGCTAGCTCACTGCTTTGGGTACTAATCGCGTTCGCCGGGACAGCCTTGGCCCTTGCGGGTATCTATCCGGGTATTATGTCTTTGATTAGCAAGCAATTTGCCTCCTTTGGTGATCGGGCAACTAACATGGCCACCGCCCTCGGTAATGTAGGTGTGATCGGGTTCACCCCACTTGTGGGGGCCATTGCCGATATGAAGACCCTCCGGGGCGCTATTTTCGTCTCTGCCCTGCCGCTACTCATTGTGATTGCGGTGATTGCCGCCTTCATTATGACCCAATCGAATGACATTGCTGCACGCAGGTCTAAATGTGACTTGTCGTAAATTGATTCAGAGGAGGGAAACAGAGTGGTCATCGACCCGACCATGTCTGTAAATACTTGTGCGTACAGGCTATACTGATCTTCCGCTCCATGGTGGCAAGTGCCCTCCGTGGCTTTTTGAACGGATGAAGAAACTGGCACCGCTCATTATTGAAGTTGTTGTTCAAGAGTTCGGTTCCCAAGAAGTCCTCAGGCGGTTAGCTGATCCTTTCTGGTTTCAGGCCTTTGGTTGTGTCCTCGGCTTTGATTGGCACTCATCGGGCCTTACCACCACAGTCTGTGGCGCTCTAAAGGAGGGCCTGAAGAATGACTGCCTGGATCTGTACCTCGCGGGTGGTAAGGGAAGAGCATCCCGGGCTACTCCAAAGGAGATTATCTCCCTGGCAGATGAGCACAGTCTAACCGTAGATGCATCCGCTTTGCAGTATGCAAGTAGACTAGCTGCCAAAGTGGACAGTGCTGCATTGCAGGACGGGTATCAGATCTATCATCATCTTTTCGTCTTCACCCGAGATGGAGACTGGGCCGTGGTGCAACAGGGCATGAACCCAAGAAACAGGCTAGCGCGAAGATACCATTGGCTTAGTACCGACATGACAGACTTCGTCTCCGAACCCCACAAGGCGATCTGTTGCGATGACCGTTCTGACCACATCCTGAACATGGTCGCACGGGAAAGCCAAAGGGCAAGAACAGCAATAACCACTCTGACCAGGGAGAAACCCCAGACAGTATTAGCTGAGTTGTCCTTGATGCAAAAGAGCAGGAAGAAGCAGCCTGCAATCGGCACCCAGCTATCACTCTTTGAACCCAACCCAGAGGAGACCAAATTGAAGAACCTAGCTACCCTGAACACAACGGGTTTTGTCCTCGGAGCTAATCACGCCATCCCCCACACCAAGCATTTGCTCAAGGTACTGGACCAGGCCTATGAACAGGCACCGAAAGACTTTGAGCAGCTCCTAGCCCTTCCCGGCGTTGGGCCGAGTACAATACGGGCCCTAGCCATGGTGGCGGAGGTCGCCTATGGGGCATCGGCAAGTTTCAAGGACCCCGTACGCTACGCCTTTGCCCACGGAGGTAAAGATGGCTATCCTTTCCCTGTTAACCGGGATGACTACGATTACTCGATTAATATGCTCCAAGAAGCGGTGGCTGCAAGCAAGATCGACCGTTCGGACAAACTGAAGGCCTTGCGTCAATTGGCCCAGTGGCAAGGAGACCAACAGATACAGTAGAAAAGGAAGTCGTTAATATGGGAAACAATCAGACCAAAGGAGCCCATCGGCTCGGGAAAGAATCCATCGGAAAGCTACTATGGAGTCTTTCCGTGCCCGGAGTTGTGGGTATGGCCACCCAGGCCCTGTACAATATTGTTGATTCGATCTTTGTGGGTCGCTATAGTAGTGAGGGGTTAACCGCCGTTTCTGCCGCCTTTCCGATGCAGATGATCATTATTGCCATCGCAGTGGGGACTGGTATTGGTGCCACATCGTTGATCTCCCGGTATCTGGGACAAGGCAATAAACAGGACGCCAAACTAGCTGCAGAGCATACCTTAATTCTCTGTTTTGTCTATGGAGCACTGACCGCCCTTTTGGGGTTTTTCCTCGCCAAACCCATGGCCCATTTCTTTGTGGATGATCCCGGAATCGCCAGTCAGGCCGCAGATTATTTACGGATCATCTTCGTTGGTTCTATCGGGCTGTATTTCCCCGTCTGCTCAAACAACATTCTGCGGGGACAGGGGAATACCTTTTACCCCATGTTAGTTCTTCTCCTCGGGGCAGGACTTAATATCCTATTTGATCCTTTTCTCATTTTTGGTTTGGGCCCCTTCCCTACCTTAGGGGTTAAGGGTGCGGCCTACGCCACTATCTTAGCCAAAATCATCTCAGGGTTATTCCTTGTTTACTTGCTTTTCCAAAGGGAAAATGACATCATTCCTGATTTCCGTGGTTACCATTTTTCACCCCGAATCCTGTGGGAGTTGTACCAGGTGGGCCTTCCCACTATTGCTTTCCAATTGCTCGGAAGTATCGCCGTAGCTGGTATGAACAAGTTGGTGGGAAGCATCGAACCTTTGGCCATTGCTGCAGTGGGGGTGTATTTCCGACTACAGAGTTTCATTATGATGCCCATCGCCGGACTAAACCAAGGGCTCACACCTATTGTTGGATACAACTATGGAAAACAAGACCAGAAACGAGTAAAAGAGGCCATCTGGAAAGCAACAGTAGCTGCCTTAGTCATGGCAACGGCCGGTCTTCTAGCCTTTCAGCTGTTTCCCAGGCAACTGCTACAGCTATTTAATTCCGATGAGGCCCTGACTGGTATCGGGATCCCCGCCCTACGCCGGATGACCTTAGCCATGCACTTTGTTGGATTGTTCATGATCATTTCCGCCACCTTTCAGGCGGTGGGCCGAGGGCTACCTAGCCTAGTCCTGTCTCTCCTCCGCCAGGTGATCTTCGTTTTACCCTTGATGGCTTACTTACTCTCCCATCATTCCCTGGAAGCATGTTGGTATGCGGTACCCATCGCCGATACCTTAGCAGCAATCCTTGCTATCCTCTGGATTGCTGTCTCTGCCCGTAAATGGAACCTATCTAGTGAAAGGAACTGAGTCAAAGGCCCTGGGTAACCGCCCCAGGGCCTAAGGAACTTCTATCAGTAAGGAGGACCTTCAGTAACGAACACATGGATTATTTCCCATCCTAAACTCTTAACCAGCAAAGGATCAAATACAGTCCCGTAGGAAGATTCGTTGAGAACCACAGAACCGAGGAGGGAATGAGAGATGCCTTTTAAGGAACTTGAGCGGCGAAAGCTGCCTAGGGTATTAGCACCAGATACTACAGCCCAAGACTGGCCAAAACGGCGAGATGAGTTATTTGCACTCTTTCAGGAGGAAGTGTATGGCCGTATGCCACAGCCGCCGGCAACTGTACACGCTGAGACCAAGCAGATTGAAGAGCGAGCTTGGGCAGGGAAAGCAATACATAAAGAGATCGCCCTTCAGTTTCAGACACCCAAGGGAATGTTTTCCTTTCCAGTGCATCTGGTCCTGCCCTACATTGAAGAACAACTACCATTGGCCATTTATATTTCCTTTACCGAGTATCCCATAGGCAAATATGCTCCCATCGAGGAAATCGTCGACAGTGGCTACGCACTGGCTACTTTCTGCTATCAGGATGTTACAAAGGATCGGGCCGATGGTTTTGGCTCTGGTCTGGCGGCAATGTATCCCCGCGATGGTGCCAAGCATGAATGGGGCAAGATCTCCATGTGGGCGTGGGCGGCCAGCCGCGTTCTAGATCATGTTTTAACATTAGATCAAGTGGACAAACGGCGAATCTTCAGCGTCGGTCACTCCCGTTTGGGAAAGACCGCCCTTTGGGCTGCAGTGCAAGATGAGCGCTTCTGTGCAGCAGTAGCTAATAATTCCGGCTGCAGCGGGGCTGCCATTAGCAGGGGCAAAACAGGGGAACAAATAGCAAATATCGTGACCAGCTTTCCCCACTGGTTCTGTGCGAACTATCATCAGTACCAAGGACGGGAAGCCCAGTTGCCCTTCGATCAACATCAACTGGTTGCTGCCATGGCACCCCGGCCGGTTTATGTAGCCAGTGCCGTGGAAGACCTGTGGGCAGACCCCAAAAGTGAGTTTCTCTCTGCGATGGCCGCGAGTAAAGCATATCAACTTCTGGGACTACGGGGACTCGTCCACGAAGGCCGCTTCCCCGAACCGGGTGTTTCCCTCCATGAAGGGGAGATCGGTTATCACCTAAGGGCTGGTACCCATTTTCTTAGTCGTTTTGATTGGCAACAGTTCCTCAAGTTCATGGATCGACATCTGCGGTAGGGAGATAAGCCCTTCCATATGTCACATCCGGTAGAATCCGACTTTTCACCGTCTCGGGCAATGTCAACGAAAGACCAAATTTGGAAGTCCAAAAGCCGGGCGGACAAAAGAGCCATCTCCCTATTCGCCAGTCCTATCGGGAAATCAGCCCCATCTCATTGATTCCCGATCAATTTCCACCGCTGATTAAGACAATGTGTAGTCTGGACTTGTAGACGAATCCTTGGTTACTTGATGAATATGTCCTGCGGACCAATACCTAGCTTTCGGCACAAATCCAAATGGTAGGATGCATCAAGAAACTCATATCGCGCATGAGTATCGGTGCCGATGGCGACCTTCCCCCCCTGTTTTAAGGTCCGCGCGACGAGAGTCTCATCATAGGGACTGATCTTATGGGAATTCAGCTCCAAGGCCACGTTAGCCTCGGTGGCCCTCGTCACCACAAAATCGATAAGCCAAGGGGGAATGTCACTGATTTTACGCTCCAAAATGCGGAAAGGATGGGCCAAGATATCTATGGGATGCTCCATCAGGGCTGTAACCTGCTCTGTAAATGATGCGATGATCTCCTCTTCGTCCTCGCCGGGCAGATAGTGCACAGCGCCCAGAATAATCTCGAAGTGAGGGATATACTCCTCATCCACCGTAAGCTCTCCTCGACTGGTCACCTCAAGCTCTATACCAGGGATAAACTTGCGTCGGTCTAGTCTAGATAACATATCTAAGTACTGCTTCATTTTATCCAACCGGTACTCCCGGTACTCCTCAAAATACGAAGGATCGGTATGCCACCGGAATCCCCAAGCAATATCCTTGGGGAAAGCAATTGCAAAAGCATGGTCTGTGATGGCAACCTGGGACCACAGTTCCTGGTGTTCTTCGTACCACTCTAAGTACAGATCTGGTTCCGCACAATAGGAAAAATTATGGTTACCTGTGTGATTATGATGATTAGGCAATTTCATTAAATCGTAACGCAGCGAAGGAGCTAGCAGACCCTCCGTTGCGCCGCACCTCCTTAAGTTACTCCCAATGTCCTTTACTCTTGCAGCATCTTTGTTAGGAAAGCGTAGGCACATGCAGCATCATGGTTAAAATCTGAGACAGAAAACTCGCATGAAATCCTTTGTGCATAGCCGGTTTCCCTAAGATTCCTGAACATCGCCCGAAAATCGTAGGAGCCACTACCTGGGTACAATCGATTCGTATCAGCCGCATGAACATGATGCAAAGCATTAGCAACTTCACCTATGACCTCATATGATTCCCCTTCTTCATGCATATGCCACAAGTCCAGGGTCAACCTAAGTGATGGTTCTCCCACATCTTGGATTAACGCAGAGGCCTCCCTGAGGGTGTTAATTGTATTACATTCCTTACTCTGTAGGGGCTCAAGGCAAATCAAAAGGTCATTGAAGTTCGCGTACCGACCCACCATGGCTAAAAACTCCTTAATCTGTTCCATGGCCTCATCCTGTGGAAACCCTTCCGGGTACGAGCGAGCTCCGCCACTGCCAAAGACAATCAGCTCGGCACCTAAGGCCTTAGCCCGAGGAAGGACCAAATTCAAATAGGCCTCAATTACCGGTAAGTCCCGGCTAGGACCGGCAATCTTAAGATCCCCTGGAAGAAAGCAATTGAAGGCATCAACTCTAATGCTTGCGGCTTCCAACTGTTCATAAAGAGACTCGAAATCTTCTCGGGTTCCCGAAAGGTAGCGAGTAGCACTTAACTCCACAAATTCATATCCGATACGCTGGGCCCATTTTGCCTGGTCTGCGTCACAGCAAATACCTAACCTCATCGCTAACCCCTCCGTGGATATGTTCTTAGGTAGGAGACAGAGTCACTGACTCAAAGGCTTATTAGCGGGAGCCTAGAGATGACCTAACCTGGTCATCTCTAGGCTTGAACTCGACTAAATACTGCCAAACTATTGCCCTATTAACTAAAACTCCACCTGCGGCACACTCTTAGCCTGTTCAGAAGCTTCGAAGTACGGATACTGTGCTTTACCGAACATGTTGGCGACAATCACCATCGGAAAACGGCGAATGGAGCGGTTCCACTTTTCCACAGATTCGTTATATCGTTTTCTTTCAAAAGCGATCCTGTTCTCCGTACCAGCAAGTTCATCTTGTAGGCGAATAAAGCTTGCATCTGCCTTCAAGGTCGGGTAATTCTCGGATATAGCAAGAAGACGACCCAAAGATGCATCCAGGCTATTATTTGCTTCCATCTGGCTTTGTGGATCCTGGGCACTTAGCAATCGACTACGGGCCTCGGCAATCTCCTGGAAAATCTCCTGCTCATGACTGGCAAATCCCTTCACCGTGCTAACCAGATTAGGAATCAGATCCGCCCGTCTTTGGAATTGATTCTCCACTTGGGCCCACTGGGCATCCACGTTTGTCTCCATACTTACTAGACTATTGTATTGACCGATGACCACAACAGCCAATATGAGTACAACAATACCAACAATGACAAGACCCTTTTTCAAATTGATTCCTCCCCTAGAATTTGCGGCCGGCTCCTCCACCACCGCTTTTTCCTCCTCCGAACCCGCCAAACCCTCCACCGCTTGGGCCCCTCGGAGGCGGCATGTATCCCCCACCGCGCCTTCCCCTAGTGGTACCCCGAGGTCCAATAATCAAGGGGGTGCGACGGGAGAAGATCAATAATAAGATCACAATCACAAAAAAGCTAATCAATGTTTTGATCGCATCATTTTCCTCAGTATCCACTACATAGCTTTCCCCTGTCAGTTCTCCCGCGTAGGCTTTCATGCCCTCAAGCAGGCCCTTGCCGTATTGCCCTTCAGAAAAATGCGGAAGCACATAGTTGTCCAATATGGCACCGACTTTGCCGTCGGGTAAATCACCTTCCAAGCCATAACCAACTTCCACTTGGATCTCACGCTGTACCCGGCCATCCTCCTCGCCAATCACCAACAGCATTAATAACCCGGTATCATAGGAGCTACCACCAATACCCCACTGATTAAAAAGCTCCACAGCGTATTCCTTCGCGGTCATGCCATCGGTGGAAGCGACCGTCACCACAGCAATCTCTATACCTTGACTCTCCTTTAGGTTCTTGGCTATGATTTCCATCTCTTTATAACTAACAGGATCAATGACGTTAATAAAATCATTCACATACCCCATCGGTTTTGGAAAAGCAGCCATACTACTTCCCACCATGAGAAGTAGCACTACCAATACGAGGCTTACTAGCCTCCCTGTTTTGCCCATGCATGCGCCACCCCTTCGGCAAAGTGTAACTAACCGTAACTACGAACAACTATACCATATTAAGACCCCTGGGGAAAGAGCGAAAGTCTGGCATGATTATTTGCTTTGCGCCCTTCCATTTGCTAGACTAGTGCTAAAACAGGAGGGGATCCCATGGAACAGATTCTAGTGCACTATGACGTCAACCAGATTCAAGAAAGACTCTGGTACATCCTAGATCAGATGGAAATCGGCAGGGAGCTCCACCCTTCCACTAAGGTGGGAATCAAGCCAAACCTCGTGGTGGCAAAGCCTGCGGACAGTGGAGCCACCACCGATCCTAGATTAGTGGCCTCATTAATTGAGTACCTCCAAGACCACGGCGTCAAAGACATCTCGATCATGGAAGGCTCTTGGGTAGGCGATAGCACCAAAAGGGCCTTTGAAGTATGTGGCTACAATGAACTGAGTCAACACTATCAAGTACCATTAGTTGATCTAAAAAAGGATACAACCCGAAAGCTCATGGACGGTGATACCTGGATCGAGGTCTGTACCTCTCCCTTAGAAGTAGATTTCCTAATCAATATGCCGGTATTAAAAGCCCATTGTCAAACCAAAATTACCTGTGCTTTGAAAAACCTTAAAGGATGTATTCCCGATCGAGAAAAGCGTCGCTTCCATACCCTTGGCCTACATCAACCGATTGCCCTCTTAAACAAACTACTCCCTCAGCACCTCATTGTGGTTGACGCCTTAGCCGGGGATCTTACCTTCGAGGAAGGTGGAAACCCTGTGGCCATGGACCGGATCATCTGTGGCACCGATCCGGTGGCCATCGATGCCTACGCCGCAAGGCTCCTTGGCTATGAACCCCCGGAGATAGAATACATTCTGCTCGCCGAAAAGCTACAAGTTGGTACGCGAGACTATACAATACAAGAGTTTGGTACTCCAGGCCAAATCAATAATACTCAGTCCACGCGCATACATCAGCGTCTTGGCAAATATGTGGATGCAAAGGATGCCTGCTCTGCTTGTTACGGCAGTCTGCTCCATGCCCTGCACAGATATGAAAAAAGGCATGGTCCTTGGCCCCAGAATCAGAGAATCGTCATCGGGCAAGGATACAAAAAACAAAAGGGTACACAAATCGGCATTGGGTCCTGCACCCGGAGCTTTCCTAAGCATTTGCCTGGTTGCCCTCCCCAGGCCCTAGACATACTGCGTTTCTTAGAGGAGACTACTGGATCTAATTGAGAATTACTACTACTCGAAGGATCGCCAAAGAAAGCTGTAGGAGGCAATCTCCCGTTCAAGTCTTTGTATAGTAATCGTTGTCTTCCGTAGATCCTCAAGGTCGGTCTCGGCGGTGGTAAGCACAACCGTAAGCCTTGAAGATAGATTTCTGAGGGTATCCTGGGGGGGAAGTTTGCCTTTACTCTTGGTGTAGTCGGCAACACTTTGGATTAACCGATAAGCTTCGGCTTGGTCGGAGGTAAGCTGCATACTGCGATTAATCGTCCCGATTAACGCATACATTGGTGGAAAGATGATCCCTACCAACAGAATGACAACCATAATCTCTACAATGGTAAAGCCCGCATCTCGATGTTCCATATAGGGGTCATCCTCCCTGGGCATTACGCAGGGCAATGTACTGCAAAGCCCGTAGCGGTTTGTTCCCCACTTTGCTCAACTCCAGTACAATCTCCACCAGTCCCTGTTCATCAATGGTAAAGGAAACAGCAGCAACATCGGATAATACCGCAACACACTCTTCACCATAGGATCTATACAGTATATTCCATTCTAGAGTGTAGGTGACCTCTATCCCCTCCGAATCCCGGTAGGAAATCCCTGCACCATCCATAGGCACCATCGCCTCACTGGCCTGCATTAATCCAGGATAAGCACCGTCTTTACCCATAAAGCCATAGGAGATCTCACGCATCACCACAGCAAGATTTCTCTCACTATCATACCAACTAGTAATCTGCCTAGGTACCAAGGCACCGGAGTATACTACCAGGAGGATCATCGCCCCTAGAATACTAGCCACTGAGATCACAATCATCAATTCCATTAACGTGTAGCCCTCTTCACCATACTCCATGGTCTCACCCTGATGCTAGATTTTCATCCTGCTTAACTATTCTTGATCATAACACTTATTCCTGTCCGCTGCGTATCTTTTGCATGCTTTGTAGCTACGATCCCTCGCTCTGAGCGACCCCCATCCTTTGATCCAGACTAATGGAACAAACCGGAAGATTTTTGGTCAATAACTCCGCAAACCACTCATGGCACGTGAAGATAAAGATCTGTCGCTTTTTGCTAACCTCTTTCACCAATGACTTAGCCTGTATTACCCTTGCCCGATCCCAGTTAACAAAGATCTCATCAAGGAAAATGGGCAATGGTTCATGGGCCCCATCCAAATGCTCGGCAATCGCTAACCTTAAGCAAAACTGCACCTGGTCCTGGGTCCCTTGGCTTAGGCTTTTAATGGGAATAGGGGCATAGATCCCGGTCCTTCTCACCACCAGTTGGGGAGGAGAACCTTCTTCGAAGAAAACTTGGGTATATCGCCCCTGGGTAATCTTCTCTAAGTAAGAACTGGCGATCTTCAGTACACTTGGTTGATGCTTTTCGCGAAAGCGCCGCTCTGCCTCAAGTAAGATGGCTCCGGTAAGTTCGAGACGATCCCGCATAAAAGCAGTCTCCTGTAACTCTTCGATACAGGCTGCGATCTCACTATCTACTTCTGCAAGGGTCGTATGTCTTTCCAGGCTAGCCTTTTCTATGGCAAGTTTGGCCAGGGCTTCCTTGCATCTATCCAAAAGACCTCCGTCCCTTTCAATGGCGGATAACCTTTCCTGGGCCTTGCTTACCTTGGACGGGCACAAGATGCCCTCCTGTTCCCCTAGGGCGATCCTCCGGCGGAGTTCCTCAAGATCATGGTACGATTCTTGTAACTGCTGTGTTAACACTGTGGCGGTCTGTAAATCTGCTTGCACCCTTTGGGCTTTGAGCAGACCCTGCTCTAAATCACCCTCACCGATGCGACCTAGTACCTCCTGATACTGGGCATACCGCTCCTTTAAGTAGTCCTGTCGTGCCGCAAGCACCGCTCGTTTTTGCGCCGTGCGCTCCTTCATTAGGGTGCTTTCCCGCTTAGCCTCTTTGGCCCGTTCAAGAAGATGCCACATCCTTACCAGTTGTTCCGCAGGGGGACCTTCCAAGCCAAGCCCCTTTCCAACGCCACTAATTGAAGAAGTGAAGCATTCCAGTAATTCCTCTAGTTCCTTGATTGCTGAAGTTTGGGAAACGTGTTCCTCATAGCAATCATAGAGTCGTAGAATCTCATCTAGCATCGTCTCATCCGCGCAGGCAGACTCCGGTAGCATGGTAAGGGCGCCCAAGCGGACAATCTCATCCCGCCTTGCCCGGATGAGCAAATCCGTACGTTTTCGCCACTCCCGCCAGACCAAAAGCCTGCCCACGGCAAACCCCCACAAGGGAACCGAGCCCAGATAAAACCAAGGAGATAACCTAACACCCAACAACGTAAGGATTATGGCTAGTCCAAGGGATAGCCAGCCCAGAGAGCCTTTCGGTTTTGCATCCCCGTGAATACTGCCATTAAGCTGCCTGATCCGAGCAATTATTCCTTCTAGGACTTCCCGCTCCACAAGGGCCAGTCTCTCAGTGAGGCTTGATCCACAGGCCTTTTCCAAGCTAGCCATTTGCTCTTCGAGAATCGTTCTTTCCTGGACTAACCTTTGCATGTCCTCTTGCTTTTGAGCATAAAGAGGTTCTTGCTGTTTTAATGTACTAATCTCCTCTTCCAAGGCGAGGGCTTGTCCTAAAACCGGTGCAAGGGGTGGCAGCTCCTCAATCTCTCTTGCTAGTGTTTTCATCTGTGCTTCGACCGTCTCTAGCTCCCTGAGAATCTCTTGAAACCGATCCCCAATCTCCGGTGGCAAAGACTGTACTTCTTCTTTCCACGGTGTCTCGGATAGCCGTTCGATGCGCTGCAGTTGCTCATAGGCCGGTTGAAGATGAACAGCCTCCTTCAGGAAAGCTGTTAGCTCGTCCCTTTCCTTGCGGAGTCGCTGGGCCAGACCCAGAATCCTTTCTTCTTCGGCATTATTTCTTCTCAAATCGTCTTGTACGGTTACCAATTCTTTTCGTTGTTCTCTAAGGGCCTTGATTCTCTCTGTGAGATCCCGGGACTTACTCCGGCGTCGATCTTCCCGCCATAGGCTCCGAGCCTCTTTAAAGGTCTCCTCGGCCACCTTGCTGACTGGTTCTAGAAAACTGGTCCCAATCCCTGTCACCAGCTGATCACCGATCTGCTCCCAGGTTCTAGGTCCAAATAACTGCATTTGGGCTTGGGTAAGCATATAGATCTCTTCAAACAACCCCTTAGGAATCTGCTCTACCCAGGGGACAGCCCGGTTCCTAAGGGATACGGTCTTTCCTTCTTTAATCAAGGTGCCCGCTGGACGGGAGGCAAGGTTTCGTTCCACCCGGTAGCTACTTCCATCGGCCAAGACCAGTTCCACTGCACCCTCAGGACGACCACCAGTCCATGGCACATAAGGGTGCTGAGCTTGATTAGCCGGAGAAAATCCATAGAGCATAGTAGAGAGGAAAGCAAACAGAGTGGATTTACCCGCCTCATTTGAGCCGTGGATCAGGATCAGATTACTGTCCTTTAGGCAGAGCTTCAGATCAGTAAAAAGTCCAAAGGCTGCAATTTCAATCTCTGATACCCGCATGTTTCCCTCATTCCTTGACCATTTTTAGGGTCAACTCTTGATCTAGGTTACAAAGCAGTTCCACTAGATACTCCCTCCGATTCCCCTCATCCACAAAACCCTCCCGGACTCCTGCTAGGTTGGGTAACAATCCCAAAGCATCCTCCGGATTCCGCTCAAGCTCCTCGAAAATGGCGAGGGCTTCGGCCAAAACATGGGGAGCATTTTTATACTCCGCGGGGTCCTTTAAGCCACTTAATGTGCCTAGCTTAAGCTCTACAGCTAGGGCCCCAGTTGATTCTGTAATCTGTTCAGCCAAATCCTCCCATTCCGCCGCATCAGCCGCCACCCTTCTTATTTCCTGACTTAAAGGGCTTGGCCCGGAAAACTCGATTCTTACCAGTAACTTACCGGGTTTAATGGGAACTAGGCTTGGCAGTCTCTCAATCAACTGAGCAAAGTTGGTCACATCTTTTAGATCCGGCTCTAGTCTTAGCCATTGGATCGGTGCCGTAGGTCCAAATTGTACCCGACCAAAGTCCTTTGTTAGTTCCACCAATAGCACACCCCGGGGACCATCCTCCTTGGGGTTGTTTCCGATCAGGCTACCGGAATAGTGAGCTAGGGGTTGTTCCAAAACCTGCTGTGGTTTATGAATATGGCCCAAAGCCCAGTAGTCATAACCTTTGTCTTTAAGATCATTTCTGGTACAGGGTGCATAGGGCTCTTTGGGTGACACACTAGCTGCCACTTGACAATGCAGCAGACCTACAGTAGGCACATCGTAATCTAGTTTGGGAAACATTGCTGCTAGGTTATCTAGGGTTTTCGGTGAGCTATGCCCCATTCCACCGACAACACCAACTAGCTCTCCTCCCCTTTGTACCTCCACCACTTCGAAAGCATCATCTATAACATGAATATCTGGCCACAGTAGGTTCGTGGCCTTGGAGTCCGGTCCCCCATGATCATGGTTACCTGTCACATAAATCACACTAATCCCCGCCTCAACCAAACGGGCTAGATTCTCCATCAGCATGCGTTCACCACGAAAGGACAGATAGTTTTCATCGAAGAGGTCTCCGGCAATCAGAAAAGCATGGACCTGTTCTTCCAGAGCCAGTGCTACTGCATTCTGAAATGATGCATAGGCTGCATCCAGCAGAAGCCTTCTGATCCTCTGATTCTTGGTGGCATAAGGCGCATCTAAGTGACAGTCTGCTAAATGTATGAAACGAAATGGAGTCAATTCAATCACCCTAGAATTTTGTCGCTGGCGTATCAAGGATTAAGAGCTGTTGGTCAAGACCGTGGCTAAAAACACTTATACGCTGTGACCTATTCACCGTTTGAGGCGGTAGCCATGTAAGTTTAAATGGAAACAAAGCTGGGAAATCTAGAAGTGTCTCTAGCGGGGCCTGTCCTTGGGGAATGCTGTGTAACAAAGCCTCCATTAACCAAAGAGTAAGCTCCTCACCAACGGGCTCCACTTCACCGGAAAGACAATACTTGCCCGCCCGACCCTTCCTGCTCAGGAGCCCCCAATCAACGAAACTACTTATGACCCGTCCTACGGCGTAAACCACAGTACTGCGCTCCCCATATTTCTCTTGAACACGCCGTTGAACTTGGGATGTGGTGACCACTCCCTGTATTCGCAAGAGCCTGCCCGTATTCTCGGCAACTATCCGAACGAAGGGATATACTGCCATGATCATCCCCATATGTACAGACTGCCGCTGTCTACCAGATAGAGTCTGTAGCATCTTAAGTCCTTCATCCCGCAACATAGTCAACTCGTTGGGGACATTAACCCAACTTCGCATCAAAATCGTGATGGTTTTCTCTCGCGAATTCCTTGGAGCATGATTACCTTTGGATACTTGATCCAGCAAAAGCTCCTCCAGCTTCTCGAATATTTCGGAAGGCTGCTTGTCTGCGCATAGCAAATCCGTGGTATCTTCAAGCCATTCTAGACATATTTTGCGATCGAAACCAATCTGAGTATAGCGTTCTCTCATATTGTCCTCCCTAGGATATGTACGTAGGGAACGATGACTTCTTCGAGAGAGATCCCTCCATGAGCTACCACCCTCTTACCCTTATGAACAAAGGCGTAACGGTCAGACGCCATTAACGCGAGATAGTCCTCGGGCAGACCCACCGGAGGCCATAGAATGCTGTTAGGAAACCCTTCTGCCACCCGTTGCCGCAAAACTTCCTTAGAAAAAACCCGTACTCGCTCACTCCGGGCCTCAGCAAGGACACCTTCATTGGGTCGGCCTTGGCCTTGTGCCTCACAGCTTCCGTGATCCGAGGTTAACACGACTTCGAAAGATTCGTCAAGGAGTAGTGCAATTAACCGAGCTAGATAACCTGACTCAGCCCATTGACGAACCTGGTTATGCATCCCCAAAGCTCCCAGTTCCATGCCATGCATGATGTTATCCACTGTATTTATCACCAACCCCATCACGCGAGTTGTCGGTTGCGATGCTACCTCTCGAACTTGTGTTAAATCGTCCACCTGACCAAGCCCCTTCTCATATTTGACAGCTGCTTGAGTTAGGCCTTGATCCTTCCAGAACCGCTGCCATAGCACCGGCTCTCTTTTTGTTGTCCCGATACTCTTCGGAAAGTAGAAGGGAGGCTTCCCGGCAAAAAGCGCCTGCCTAGACACCTGTGTAATTGTCGGCAACCACGCAAATACAGTCCTCTCCCGCATTTCAAGCCCCGGTGACTGTTCTTGGAGAGTATTTCTGATCACTAGCCATTGATCAAGAGCTAACCCATCTATCACGATCAAAGCAAGCTTTTTCTTTGGATCCTCACTCAACTTCCTAGCTAGCGAACGGGGAATATGATGGACCATTACCGGAGGATTGGGCGGCTGATTATATAACCCGGCAAAACGCGTTTTTACCCAGTTCGAAAACCTCTCATCCACTGTTCTTTGCAGACCCTCAAACCGAGTCTGAATTGAAGGATCGACATCATTAATAAGCTCAAGCGTGAGCGTAGTCAACTCGGCCCAGCGGTACGCAAAAGTCAGCCAGGTTTGGTGTCTTGCCCGTTCATCCGGAAGGTTTCTCTCAATCGACTTAGTCAAACCCTTCAAACGCCGCAATCGGTCGGCCACAGGGTCAATCTTGATCCCCACAGTGACCCACTTTTCCGTAAGTAGTTCTGCTTTATTAAAAGTGACCGGCTGTAAATGACCGTCGATAAAAAGACTATCCACGTATACCCGTACATCACTGTGATCGAAGGGAAGATGAACCGGTTCCTTTAAACCAAAGATGGCACTTTCTTCTCGCTCGCAAGCTCCGTCAATAACAAGATGCTCTAAGAAAACAGGCCATCGTTCCTGAAGAAAAGAGAAGAACCGCTCCCGATTGCTGGTAATCTCTTCAAGGGGCCATGCCGCGAAACGTCCACTTCCTTGTAGTACCTCAATGAAGTACTCATCCAAAACCTTGGGGATACTTAGTCCTAAGTAATGCCGACGAAGCAGAACATGCAAAAGATCTGCTGGTGTTTTGATTAAATCCGGCACAATCTTAAACACATGCCTAAGAATGAAGTCCTTTGTTTCATTTGCACTTAGACTATGGGGAGAATATGCCCTGACCGCCTCATCGACCAGATCCAAATAACCCCGATCCAATGCTGCAACTACCTCGCTATTAAGATCGGGAAACAGCTCACCGAGACTGATATAAAGTTGATGTCCTTTTTGCAGTAAATCCGCGGGTAAATCGTCCAAATCCTTTCCGTCATAGCGTACAATGAGAGTCCCTTCCCCTCGCCTTTGATACGGCCGATACTTGGTTTCGAATAGGTACCTGAAAGCTATGGAATCCTCGAAGGTAACAAGATGAAAACCTTGCCCAGATATCTGATGGAATACTTCTTCCTCGAACAAAAGTCCATCGGGATCTGAAACAATGAATAGCCGCGCAATCGATGGCACTAGCTTCTTCAGTACTTGCCTCTGCCAGTTAGACATGGTACCTACCCTCCTCCAAACGAAGGATCATTAACGGGATCAAGTCCGGAATAGTTCTGCTTTTTTGCACCATTTGCTTTTGCCAGACCGCTAATTCCTGCTCAAGTTCCTTTAGACGATGACGACGAACGGTGGATAGACCGTGTTTCTCAATGGCTTCACGACGTACACTAAAGAAATAATTACCCTTTGCCCTTTCTTGTTCGAGGGATTGCCTGTGGGCGCGCAGTAACTCTTGAAAGGTCTCCTGTCCCTGTACCTTAGCATTGTGCACGAGATCTATAAATATCTCCTCGGCTTTCTCCCTTGTGAGGTGGCCTTTGACTCTTATGGACTCAGAAAGCAACTGATCCCAAATACGTCTTGCAGTAGGCATCAGAATCCTACCATCATCGTGTACGAACAAGGGGAGAATGCTTCTTCGATTCCAGTCACGGGTATGGATAGAGATCTCCCACAAAGACCAGAACCCACATACACCAACTGGCATGCCCGCCAATTCAATGATGGGTATTGGCTGACCCTGAGCAAAACGGGGCAAGCGCATGACTAGTCCACGGACACGAGGCTCTTCTAAAGTTAAGTGTCGGGCAAAGGGATTGGCCCTAGCCTCCTTTGCCGTAAAGACCACACCGAAAGCCTCTTCACCATCTGGCCAGATTAGGTTCCATTCACCAAGGAGCCTTTCGGCTTTGCCACCATGGGCCCGAATAAAACTAGTAGTCATCCGTTCCACCCAGTCCGGAAGTGGATGGGCACTGAGGCGTTGTGCCTCATCAGGTTTTAACTCAGTTATATCTCCAAGGATTAGGGCACTCTCCTTCGTTTGTTTGGCTTGGGTAGCGAACTGGTTTAGGTTTTTCATAAGCGATGCTTCCAGATTGGTAGGATCTAAAATAGCATTTATGTATAGCTCATCAAATAGTTCCGCTGATTGCCCTGAATCAAGGACATCGCTTGTCTTATCCACCCCAAGGTCCCTTAAGATTACAGCTAGTTTTTCAGTGAGTACCTCTAGGATACGGTGCTCCACAGAATCTTCCAATACGAGATTTATGGCGCGCACCACACGGGTCTGGCCAATCCGATCCACTCGACCAATTCGCTGTTCTAATCGCATCGGATTCCAGGGGATGTCGTAGTTGATCACCACATGGCAAAATTGCAAATTCAGGCCCTCCCCACCGGCATCTGTTGAGATTAAAATACGGGCCTCGTTAGTAAAGTGCTCCTGAACCGCTTTGCGTTCATGCATATCCATAGAACCATTGAGGCAAGTAACAAGAAACCCTCTCCCAGTAAGAAATTCATATAGCATCTCCTGCGTAGAGACGAACTCGGTGAAGATAAGCACTTTCAACGAAGGCTCCCGTTCCTCTTCCTGTAACCGATAGATCCAATCCAGTAAAGCCTCAGCCTTCACATCAGGACCTTCCTCTTCGCACCGCATAGCCATATCTAGAAGCCATTTGACTTCACTTTGCTCATTCTCCACAGCCTCAGCAAGCTTCACCAGTATTTCAGTCTGCTCTTCGCCATCCAGTTCGGCCCATTCCTCCTGTGGGAAATCTTCCAGCAACGATAGACCTTTCTCAGAAGTACTCAGTGTTTCTAGCCGCCGTTTCAAGGTAACACGAATCGCCCGGGTACTTGATGCGACCAAACGCTGCATTAGAATCATCAAAAAACCGATGTAGTGATGTTTTTCCCGCATGGCTTGATCATAGCCTTTGCGTACGTAGTCGGTAACAGCATCGTACAAATCATTTTGTTTTGCATGCTCCAATCCCCAGGGAACTGCAATTAACTGTGTCCTTCGAGGTTTAAACAGTGGCTTGCCCTGTGCATCAATGGCCTGTCGTTTCTCCGTTCTAATTACGTAAGGCTGGATCCGCTCCCGGGTAATGCTCTCTTCATCAATGAAGGTGCGAGCATCAAGCAGAGACATCAGACGACAGAAGGCATCTGTCTTTCCTTGATGGGGCGTTGCCGAAAGCAACAACAAGTACGGTGCCGCTTCCGCCAATCCTTGCCCTAACTTATACCTAGCAACTTGATCGTGACCACCTGCAAGCCGGTGTGCCTCATCAACAATGATTAGGTCCCATCCCGCTGAAATGAGATCCTCATACCGTTCTTCGTTGTACTTAGCTATACGTTCTTCCGACCAACCCCGCCGGCTATCAAGTGGTTTTACCGAGTCAACAGGGCAAACCACCTGCGGAAAACTACGCCAAATGTTGTCTTCTTTGAGCACCTGACGATAAGCAGCAAACTCCCCAGGGATTAATAGTCGCAACTCCTCGTTGAAGTGAGTCTTTAGCTCAGCGACCCATTGGGTAACTAGACCCCTAGGGGCAATTACTAAGGTGCGTTTCACCTTCCCCCGCAGCTTCAATTCCCGCATGATAAGTCCCGCCTCAATTGTCTTCCCTAGACCCACCTCATCCGCCAGTAAATAGCGGACGCGATCTCCACTCATTGCCCGGGACAATGCCCGGATCTGATGCGGCAAGGGAATTACGGAGGAGTCAAGGGGCGCCAACAGAACATCTCCCGTTAACGAATCCGCGATCTTCGCCGCTGCGGCAACATATGTCAACTGATCTGCCGAGGGAAGATCCAGTTCATCCATGGTTCGCACATCTTCAGCATTAATCCGCAAAACCGCATCCTGTTCAGGCAACCAAACACGATAGCTTGTATTTCCCCACAACTTCTGGGTGTCTATAACTTGGCACCACTGACGGTGTTCAGTGCTAAAAATCCAACTGCCGACTTCAATCCGCTTCATAGACCCATCACCGCGATCGTAGCTTTCGTGAGGCCTGGTCATACCACATGATTAACCTAGAATCTTCTTGAAGAACGCGCTCGGGGATCTTGCTTCCCACCTGCACAATGACTTCGTAATCTTGTTGCCCCCAAGCCTTCCTAAATCCAGCACGAATAGCCTCAGAACGAAAGACACCAAGCCTTTTCTGGTTAGAGTTGCGGTATTCCTCAAATTCCCGCAACAACGCCCGTTCGCGCAGTTTCTCCAGATCACCTACCTTGTTTGCATCAGGCACGTACCAACGATCCTTGGCCTTAGCCCTTAAGGCAGGATCATCCTTTTCCACATTACGTAGCTCTTTGAAGTTCCTGGACAGATAGCGACAGATCTGACTAGGCACATCACCGGTACCATCGTAGCATAGAAAGTTTTCCTCAAGCAGTCTCGACAACTCCATCGTCTTTTCATGTCGTTGCCAGCCAGTAATCTCTTTCATGTACAATGGATGTATTTCCTGATAGGTCTGTGGTTTGGAGCCAAGTTGCTGCTTCAACCACTGGATGGCTGTAGCCTCATCATGAACAAACATCTCAATCTGTTCTACCGCTTCTACTTTGGCCCATGCACGATCATATTCATTTACCTGCGTAGGGAGAAAGTACATGCCGTCTCTTTGTGGAAAACGCTGCTCAAGACCTTCGTAGAAATCGCCTGCTGATATGGGAACAATGACACCCCGCTCCACATGGAAGGCTACCATCCGATCATAAAGGAGATAATTCATCCGCTCAGTAATAACCTCCAATTTACCATCTTTGATAACGGCAACCGGTAATTGACGCAAGTGACTCCGGACAAAGTCCCAGGCGCCATCTACAGTGCCAGCCTTAAGCTTGAATCGTTCTTCCAGGCCATCGTTAGGTTTATATGCTGAAATAATAATATCTTGTTTTACAGCGCGGCCAGCTACTACTTGATTAAATGAGCCTTGTTTTTTATCAAGTGTACGGACATCAGCAACAACAAGCCCTGCCCGCTGTAAAGCCTCCTGGATCGCGTGCCAGACACTGTTTTTAGAATTATGAAATTCCACCGTCATCCAGCGGCCTGGCTTCAATACCCGATAGTACTCATGGAAGCAACGGGTCATGAGCTCCTGGTACTGTGGCAAATTTTTGCCTTGAGTTCTGTTTTCAATGGCTTCCGGTACGTTATCCGTATAAACCCTTAACCAGGACTCCCAAAGGAAGTTGAGTTCAGAATACATTAGATTGCTACCAAATGGTGGATCCGTGAAAATATAATCCATCGAGCTATCCGTGTAAAACCCCGTTGTTGTTGAGCGGCACTCGGATGAGACTCGGAGTTGATTACTTTTACATTGATATCTCTTTATTTTCCGCCGCAAAAACTCAATCGAGTTGATTTCTCTGATCATAGAACTGACATATAAAGTCCCAGATAGTTTACTCGGAAGACCGAAAGGCCTCTCCCGATTCAGAAGTGAGGAACCCTCTGTAACAGCCGTAACAACCCAAAGCATTCTCATGCTACGTACACGTGCTCTCTGCGAAAACGCAGCTAATATCCATAGATTTCGCTTCGTGTAAAAATGATGCGCGTGAGTAATGCCGATCCTTCTTGGCTCACCGGTTTTATCACCATCTGGGATTGATTCTGTGGGATATGGGTATGGAATTTCACTCTCTTCAATCTTCCGGATTAATGCCAAGTCAGCCTCATCTGGTGCCTTTTCAAACCGTTTTCTTCCGATACTATAATTAATCAACACGGGTACTTGTTTTGCCTGTCTTATCGTCTGTTCTAAGGTGTCATCATACTTAGTAGTCCAGGCGCGCTCCATGTTTGACTTTTTGAGAATCGCACTGCAATAGGGACATGGAAACTCTTTCCGTACCTTTCCGGCTTCCTGATCAACCGCGGCCTCCCAGAAAATGATCTCGTGGGCACACTCAGGACAAGTGAATACATCGGACCATACCGTGTAGTTGATCCTTCCTTTGGCCTTGCCGTCTGTATGCAGTGTCTGATACATCCATCCACATTCGGCTTCCACCTCTTTTAGAATGCGCTTGGCTTCCTTTTCAAACTGATCCACATCGACAGGCGTATTGTAGTTATAAGCAATGAAGGTGGCAGCCGGGGAAAGATCATTTAGTACAGCATACCGAGCACCAAGTTTGGAAAAAGGAACCCAGGACACTTCCCCTTGTTCATTAATTTCTCTTTTGAGAATGGTTCCATCGTCATCGATGCGGTATCCTAAAGATTCAACTACCTCCCGATCCCCACAGAGTTGAGCCGCAACTCCAGTCATGCCAGTGCCACAGAAGCCATCGTAGACGATGTCCCCTGGTTTAGTATAGTGGAGTATATACCGCATAATGGCCTTGTGTGGTACCTTCGTATGATACGAATGAGCGTTGTAGATGGGATCGTTCTTGCCTTCACTAACATCTGCTGCAAAGGGCTCTCGGTGATAATCTTCGTTGGGATCATAGGGCCTACCATAGTAATCAATAAAATCCTGAATAAAGGGATTAGGACACGCTGTATAATACGGTGGATCGGAAAGAGCAAGAATATCCTCATCGCTACCGATGGGAAAACCCTCAATCTGACGAAACTCGGGTTCTTCAAGCTTTTGCCGGAGCTTCTCTCGGAAGTATTCCCGGCGCTCTTCATCATTGGTAAAGGTTATACCGAGGCACTCCACCGGACCTTGGGTAACCGTTTCCGTATCCACATCTTCTATAACAAAAGGTATCTTCTCGTTTTGTACCATTGAAACGACCTCCTATTTCAGCACAATACGAACTTGATCTCGTTCTTTTCCTTTGAGCAAATCATTCAAGTATTCATCAAATCTGTTCTTCAGTTCTGTACAGGTCAAAGGCATACCAGGAACAAATAAATACTGATGTAGTTGCTCTACGTCAATGGACACAGGGATGAGACCATCTAGAAGCTCCTGTATAGCCAACACGAATTCATCGTCGGTCTCTTCAGGTAGAGAACCGTTGTCTAGGAAATCTTCGATCAATTTTCTCTGCTCTGGTTTGAGTAAGTCAAAGTTATCTTTGACAGTCGGATCATTAAGTTCCCCTAGAAGCTGCTTAGTCCATTGATTGTACAACTGCTCCAAATCCATCTCTAAGGCTTCGAGCACCTTCGCTACATTCGTTTGTGAAGTACCTGGAAGATAGCCACAATGGGGACATTTAGGTCTACTCTGTAGATCCTTTCGCGTCAACGCTGGACAAGTTTTTAGGTTATTAAGCGTGTTTTCAAAATCGGTAAGCTGTCCCCGATTCATTACTTTAATCGGTGCTAAGCTTCGTACGGCTTTGAGCCGTGGATCACGTGATAGTTCTGTCTTACGCTTGTCTTGACCAACATCGAGCCTAGCCTGTTGATGGTCCTTAAGATACATGTCAATATATGAGTCTTGGAGCCCTTTAAGCTGCCGTTTGGCACTAGAGGAAAAACCAGCCTCCTGCCACTTGTTGGAACTCAGCTGTGAGTGAAGGTTCTCGTGAAGATCACGGATGGAAGTGATAAAGTCGTGGTCTTCGGGCAATATGACCTCAACCGCCACAAAGTAATTGACAAGTGGATCTAGCTCGCTAGTAACTTTCCTTAGATTCTCAAGCTTTTCAAGTTCACGCAGCCCCACCTTATACTCTTCAATTTGTTGCTCATCATGGGCGAAGTTCTGAAACTTAGCCGGTGTGGAATACCTTCGAATGGTTTCAAGAAAGGTCTTGGTCTTGGTAAGCTCCGCACGTACCCTGTTTTCTTCTTCGGCAGCAAGTAGGTCTTTGCTCCAAAAATGTAACCCACCTTTTAGGTACTCTAACCCTTTAACCAAGTCCGATAGCATTGTATCTATTTTCGCCTGGACCTGTTGGACAGCTTGGTTATCCCGTTGGGTGATACCTACTGCTAGCCCTGGCGCAAGACCAAGCAGCTCCATTAACGCTTGCATCGCCAATAGATTCCAGTCCTTTGGTGGTGCAACGTGTCTAAAACTAAGTAGCTCCTCGTCGGAAAGCTGAGGTAGCATAGCTAACTGCGTCGCATCTATCTTTTGCCTGGAAGTAACTAGAACAAGATGACCCGAATATACTAAGGCTACTATAACAACAATTAACCACTCTGGCTCCAATCTGAACAAGTTCGGAGCGAAATAATCAACCCCGTAAACATCCTCGATGAGTTCAGAACGATTAATCACCTGTCCAGACTTTTCCTCGAGAATAGATAAGATATGTCTAGCATATCGAGAATTTCGTGGGTCAATACGCTCCCCATCCATCAATTCAAGGGCTTGAAGTACATCGGTAGCCTGCTTTGTTCTTGTACCACCTGCAATTGCGCGTAAAGCATCGCGCATCGCCTGTGGACGGTTCTGCGAGGTAATTAACGTTTTGAAACTAGGATATTCCGGCGCCCGGTCTCTGAAATGTGGGGCTAAACACCCCGAGCTCACGGTATTTACCACATCACGAATGTTAACGACCTCGCTTCTTGGTACATGCTGCTGCCTCAGCCAAGTACTTAGCTTTCTGGTTGAGCCCTGGTAAGTTATCTTATATACTTCAGTGAAATTTTCCCGTAGCCAGTTCGCTAAGTCACCTAGGAGACCATCTGCCTTTTCTTCGAAGACCACTTTTGTACTACCGGAGGAGCGATTCGCTAATTCAGAAGCTGCCGCATAGTATCTTAATGTTTCATCGAAGACCTCATCTGGTTCAAGGTAAAGGAATACTTCATCTGGTTTATTCTCATTCTTAAACCGAGGAGCCTCGTAAGGCTGGATGAAATACAGATAAAACTCCCTGGGCGGCGCAACAGTAGACCGCTCGTTGGGGCAACCAAAGAACAGATAGCCCAGACGGGCTGCTTTACACTCCAGCCACTCCAATTCATGCTCCCAAATGCGAAATCCATTGACATATGTCTGGTCCGCACATTCCATTAAACGCTTCAATGCCTCATAGTAATAGCGGTTTAGATGTACCGGGCCAATACTGCCCGTTTCATTTTCAATGTCCGCATCGTAGTCATAATGCTTGTCTAGATCCAGATAATACTGGCGGTTATCGGGGTTAAAGGAAATGAATTGCCCACTGACCATTCTTCTGATCTCATCTAACACTGTCCCCACATGTCCTGCAAGATCCTCAGCTGGCTCCCCACCAAAACCCGCTATTTCTGGTTCATACAAGCAAAGAGTATCCCGCAACTCTTCAGGAGTTAAGCCGATAGGGGAGTGAATATCCCCCACTGTCAAACGATGTACCGACAAACCGTGGATGATCCGTTTTGCCATCGTCTGATAGTTTTTGCGGGTCATTCGGTCTATTTTGTCCTCTAGGACTCGACTACGATCCGAGACGATTCTTATATTCTCAATATTACGATAAGATGAGTCTTCCATAAGGGTGGTCCAATAACTATCAAAGGTAATAAGTCCGGGCTGGTCCTGGGGTAGTTCCTGTTCCAGTAGTCTTTCCATAGAAAGAGAAAGGGTCTTTAAGATGTGTCGCTTTTCAGCCACAGACACCTTCTCGACGGTATCAATGTAATCAGGGTGCACCGGAAACAAATGAATGAATTCATCCATACGCTCGTTCATGTCTCCGTAGAACTTGGCAAAGGGCTTCAAATGCGCGGCAATCTTGGCTTGTTGTACCGTGGTTTTTTTGAGCAATCGCTCTGATACAACGAACTTCACATCTTCTCTGACAATCAATACTTGTTCAAAACGATCTTTTACTCGCCGTAGACTATCCCCAACACTAGCAAACCGTGGGCTTTCGAAGATTGCTTCTTGGACGCCAGCAATAAATCTAAACCGCAAATCCTTGCATGCTTCCCCGATTTCCCGAAGAAACCCTAAATCCCGCACCTTTTGCATATCATCTCTGGAATAGAGATAGTCCAACAACTCATCCACCACCATCAACAAACCGTGCTCAGGATACACCTGGTGGTACGCGCTCATCATGTCCTCGAAAGCGCTCTTGTGATTGACGACATCAGCTGCCGATGGAAAAACGTAATCGACACCCATCCTAGAAAGTTGCTCCTGTAATGTACCTACAATAGCGTCACGCAGGGCCATTGTAGTCGAACCAAGCTCAAGACGGATCACCTTAAACTTCCCCGCAATGTCCTCAGCTCCCTGAGCAACATCATCGTTGGTAAGGTATGCCGCAAGCGTTCGATGTTCGGCAACAGCAGAGACTACAGACATAAGATGGGACTTGCCCGATCCATAGTTTCCGACGATCAGAAGGGCCTTGTTGTCCGTGGGTTCGTCAAACTGGAGATGTCGAAATACCATGGAAATAAGCTTGTCTGCCATCTGCTCAGAGATAACATAGGTCTCTACAAGACGCTGTGCCTTACTGAATTCATTAGCGTCCTTAAGCTGAATTACGCTAGTTATCGGTTCAAATTGTACCAAGTCCCGGTACTTCATTTTTGAGCCTCCTTCTCATGCTGTTGGAACCAGATCAATGACGAAATCGTTCCTTAACTGCAGACGCCGATAGTCTGGATGTCCCACAATGCCATAGAACAGGTAACCATCCTTGACAAAACCATTCCAAGCAGCAACCACCGTGAAACGCCGGGATAAGGAACGAAGTAGTGCTAACGGATCTATTTCAAGACTGCTATCAAACAGGAGATCAAGTTCATCAAGTAGTACCAGTTGATCTGTTGCTGCACTGATAATCTCGTCCACTAAATCTTTAACGTAGAGCTTCCTTTGTAATTCGGTAAGCTCAAGCATTCCTTTGGATAATTCAAGGTTGATGTTAATTAATGGGGCACCCGTCCGCTGCTTTGCTTCTTCCAGAAGTGCGGTCTTTCCAGAACCGGAGGCCCCTACTACCAAGACAAGTCGCTCGTAACGCTTTGTTGCCTGTTGTATCTTCATAAGGAGCTCATCAATCAGTGCCAACCCCGACCCCCCCAGCTTCTATATGCAATGATTACAGAAATACTACTGCAAATGTTATTAATACCGTTACTATCTAGTAACCATAGGTTACCAATAGGTTGGGACTTTGTCAAAGTTGTTTGGAGTTAACATACAGTCTTTCAATAGGAAAGAACATACCACATGTGCAAGAACTAGCTGGGCGGTTGTTCGGCTATTCAATGCGGTGATGACCCCAATGACCTGTTACCGACTAGCTACAGCAAGTTGATGAACACAATTAGAGTAGGGCGAGACAACGGTTTCTGCATTATGTCATCTTGCCGGCATCTGTACAAAAGCAACTCGCAATATTGTATAACCTTAGCCGATTTGCACACAACACGAATGCCCTGAAAACCCACGGATACTACTGTCTTTAACTAGCTTGTGACCGTACTCGTTGTCTGTCCTTCCTTACCACACCTACATTCCGATATAACCGTTGAGGACATTCGGTGTGCCCTTCAACGGTTCTTGGGCTATCAGAAATGTGCGTTTTGAAATAGCAGATACACTTCATTGGTCTACCTAATATCGGGATTCTCACTGGTATAATCGAAACATCACTTGCCCTGAGCGCAACATCAGCTCCAGCTTTCAGTAACACCTTGACAATCTCAGGACTGATATCTGATTCCGCAGCATGCACCAAGGGCATAAGAGCCACGGAATTCCTCGCATTCACATCCGCGCCGGCTGCAATTAGTGCTTCGATCACCGCCGTTTTGGAACATGTAGCACACAGGCATTGACATCAGCACCGGACTTGTAAGCGTGCCAACGTCCTCTGCATCATCAGTAAGTGCAACGCGCATTAACAACGTAAATACCAAACCATCGGTTGTATCCAAGTCCCCATCGGCTTCAACCGACTACATAACTCCTGGGAACCCACTAAGCATCGAATACAAGGAATTCGGCCTTGCCAACCACAGCTAGAGAAACAATCAGGACAGCAATTGTGGATTAATACCTGCCCTCTCGTGCCCGCTTTCTTCGATGTCAAACTCGAGCTCTTCGCACATGCTTGCCTCCTAGACTGCTTCAATCCCCACGGGAACCGACCACTTTTGCTCTGGACTTTGCCACTATGATCTAATATTCTTATGTCATGGAGAAATAAACCACATGGATACAACGTTGGCATTTTTGACTCAACTAGCCATAGTACAATTACTATTGCGTCCGGTGGCGACGGTCTTTCTAAAAAGAAGCGTAATGCCAGTTATGCAAGAAGGTTGTTCTTGTATCCATGACGGTGGTTGTCCCACCGCTGGTACGCTTTGTGCGTGGTTAGCATGATTCAAAGGCTCCTATGTGAATTCTTGAGAGAGGATGAATCCTATGGATACAACAATAATCAAGCTATTGGTTCCCATCATTGTCTTGCAGGTCATACTGCTGGTTGCGGCAATGATGGACCTGGTCAAGAGGAAGGAAGTGACCGGGGGTAACAAGATTCTTTGGGGAATTGTTATCCTGTGCATATCCATTATCGGACCACTGGTATATTTCCTCTTCGGTCGAAAGGAGGCATAGTTCGTGGAGGCAATTGTTACTAAGGACCTGACAAAGAAATTCGGGACTGTCACCGCGGTGGATGGTCTTGATCTTATGATACCCCAAGGAACAGTATTTGGCTTTCTTGGTCCAAATGGAGCAGGGAAAACCACAACTTTGAAGATGCTCCTTGGGTTTACCAAGCCCACCCGGGGAGAAGCTTGGATTATGGGAGAAGCGGTGGGTAGTGGGGACTATCGCAGGAACGTAGGATACCTACCGGACGTGCCTACCTTCTATAGTTGGATGCGTGCCCAGGAGTTTCTAACCTTCAGCGGTGAACTGGTGGGAATGCAGGGAAGCTCTTTAAGGCATCGGGTGGAGGAACTTCTGGAAATCGTGGGATTGGCTGATGTGAAAA
Organism: Limnochordia bacterium; assembly: GCA_023230925.1. Taxonomy (NCBI): domain Bacteria; kingdom Bacillati; phylum Bacillota; class Limnochordia; species Limnochordia bacterium. Next base: position 22,964 of record JALNWK010000003.1, on the reverse strand, counting down.
CAGCAATTGGCGGTTTCTCCCGGGGAATGAAGCAGCGGTTGGGACTAGCCCAAGCCTTGATTAATAACCCCAAGGTTATCCTGCTCGATGAGCCTACTTCAGCCCTTGACCCAATCGGTCGCAAGGAAATGCTAGAGCTAATCCGTTCCTTTCCTGAAGAGACAACGGTGGTTTTGTCCACCCATATTCTGGCGGATGTGGAGCGGATTTGCGATCAGGTAGCGATACTGGACCGGGGGAAGCTTCTTGTCCACGAACCCATGGTAAGTCTTAAGGACCGCTACGTCGATTCGATTATCACCTTTCGCGTCTCGGAGGAGCCGACCCAATTGCTCCAGGAGCTTACAGCCGCGGAGTGGGTCCAGGACGTTACTGTAGATGGGCATCAGTTTCGGTTAACCGCTAAGGATCCTGTTCAGGCCCAACACGCTATTCCGAGTATGATTAGTGCGCTGGGTCTCGGTCTTGAAGACTTCCATATGAAAGAAGCTACGTTGGAGGACATTTTTGTAAGGTTGGTGAAGAACAATGGGCATTAAAGCCTTACTGAAGAAGGAAGCAAAGGAGATTATCCGCACCTATCGGATCTTCGTCATTCCCATTATCTTCTTGCTTTTTGGTCTGTCCAGTCCCATCATTGCCAAGATGATACCGGATTTGGTTCAGTCCTTAGTTGAGGAATACAAGATGGAGATCCCACCACCGACCTGGCTAGACGCCTTTCGCCAGTTCTTTAAGAATATGCATCAGATTGGGATCATCGCCGTAATCTTGACTCTGATGGGTAGCGTTGCTGAGGAAAAGGATAAAGGCACCGCCGCTTTAGTATTAGCCAAACCAGTCTCCCGTTCGAGTTTCGTCATCGCTAAGTATACGGCTAACCTATTCTTCTTGGCCTTGGTTTTCATGGTGGCCTACGGTGGCTGTCTGTACAATACAATGGTTTTATTTCCGGATGTTGACGTGGCAGCGTCAGCCCAGGCGGCAGTACTATCCTTAGTCTACATTTTGTTTGTTGCGTCTTTAACCTTGTTTGCAAGCACCATCAGTAGAAGTAGCTTAGCCGCTGGAGGAATTGCTGTTGCCGGGTTCATTCTTACGGTGACCCTCCCTGTGATCAACAAGACGTTAAAGACCTACTCCCCAGGAGCCCTCACCACACTAGCCGATAACACGCTTGTGGGAAGCATCCAGTTAGGTGATACCCTTTGGACCATCGGAATCACTGTGTTAGTCTCCCTTGTGCTGATGGCCCTTGGACTTATGGTCTTTAACAAGCAGGAGCTTTAGATTCATTAAAGGCCGGCATTACGCCGGCCTTCACATTAGAAATCATCGTCATCATCGGACCACTCTTCGTCCCATTCATCGTCTGACCAGTCCTCTGACCAATCATCGTCGTCATCCCATTCGGTATCCCACTCTTCTTCCGCTTCACCGTACTGGGCCGGAGCTTGACCCACACTCTTGATTAGGCAGGGTAGTTCCTCATACTCCCCTGCGTCCACAATATCTTCTACCGTAACAATGAAGCACCAGTGATCGCCGTAGTCGAAGAGAAAGAGCATCTTCTTGCCCTTCTTGTCAAAGGCTTTCGATACAACGATGCCTGTGACTCCTTCAAACTCACTGGCTTCATCCATTTCGCCGAGATACTCATAGCCTTCCGTAGACTTCCCATAGTTGCGGATGTTATTGTAAAAACCGAATAAGTGATCGAAATCAAAGTCAAAGCTGCCGACGATAAGACGTGCCAAATCATACAGTAACCAATCGGCGGGCACGGCCAACACGCGATAGGGTTTGTCTATGGCACGTCCAAAGGGATCGTCTAGCGTCACTTTAAGGACTAATGCATTACCTTCTGACATCAAGTTTTCCTCCCTAGATACTAATATCACCCAGTCCAATAGCAAATATGTACGGCCGGATGTGCTGCTGCTCCTATTATACTACGGTCAGTAAGTAGATGAAAAGAGCCCACTCTGCGCAAATCCTAATCAATTAACCTATCTTCCTTCTGTTCCCTGGATGATGTCTGTTTAGCACCTAGTATGCTGTTGTAGCCTTTGTTTAGTATGTAGTCTTCAGCAGCCACGAAACGCACCATTCACGGGTCCAAATCTTACCTACCCGTAGCTGTAATCGAACACCCTATGGAGTAAAGTACTTTAAAGGCGTACGGTAGCTATTTCGCTGCTTTATTGCATGCGCAACAGTCCTTATATGTAAAGAACTCTGCGCGTACTCTAACGATTGACATCGTGTCTTCCCATTTTGCAGTGGCTTTTTGCTTAATCGACTGTTTCTCTAGCGGAAAAAGCTAACAGCAGGGACAACGATACGTGCACCCATACAGAACAGAACCAAGAAAGGGTTGGACACGTTTACTCAGGGCAACGGTTCTGTTCAGACACCTAACTTATCTTTCCTAGTAGCAGCCACGTTCCGGAGTATTACCGCCTGAGATTGCCAACTATACTACCTAGCAACCCCTTCTTCGATATCTCTTTTGGCTCAGGAAGGTTACTTCCTCAAAACATGCGGTTTCTTGACTTGGAGAGGTTGTTCTTTGGGTGCTGAAATCCACCCTATCAATTTCTGAGAAGTCCACAAGCTGTCTTAATATCACCGCTAGGTCCACTATTGCCGGAATAGATGCAGAAAGCCGCTACAATAACGCGGCTTTCCACCGCGGTGACTTATTAATCATCGATTGCGATTAGTAGTCTACCTTCCAAGGGTCCTAGATCGATTGTTACATTGCCTTGGTGGGTATTGAACACCTGGTTGTCATGGAGCACATCCTTGAAGTTCACGGAAACGCCTAGGTCCAAATTCAGTTCATGGCGTTTTTTCCTACTTCTATTGATCATTATTATGGCTTGGCCGTCTTCTCGGGGCTCACCAAAGATATCCTTTCCACCGGTAATCTGCCTACGGAAGACATAGACGTCTCCTTGGGCGTACAAGGTGGTCCACAGACCCGTCCGTAGACAAGCATGTTCATGCCGAAGGTGAATCAGTTTCTTATGCCAAGTAAGAAGATCCTTGTTCTCCTTGCCCCAAGGATACGTGCATCGATTCAATGGATCTTTATACCCTTCCATACCCGCCTCATCGCCGTAGTAGATACTCGGTGCGCCGGGGAAGGTCATTTGGAATAGTACTGCCAGTTTCATCCTCTTTTTCCCCAGGGTCTTCTGACTCGATGAAGGAGTGAAGCCCGCTTGCTCATCCATGCTCAGACAATGCTCGGAGGGCGCTCCTTGGAGGATGGTCAAAGCCCGCACCACATCATGGCTGCCGATTAGGTTGACCATGGCGTAAAAGGCTTCCTTGGGATAGTTCTCATACAGACTCATCAGTCCTTGGTGCAATAGGGTACTATCTATTCGTTCACATAGATAGTCTAGAACTAGCCCCCTAAATGGATAGTTCATCACTGAGTCAAACTGCTCCCCTAATAGATACTGACGTAATCCTTCACTACCACACTTGTTAGATGCATCCTCCCACACTTCTCCGATGAGTACCCCATCGGGATTCTGCTGTTTTACAGCAGTGCGCAGTCTCCTTAGGAATTCGTCGGGTAGCTCATCGGCCACATCAATACGCCAACCAGAAGCCCCCTGCTTAATCCAGTACTTAACCACGCTATCATCGTTTTCTAAGACGAAGTCCAAGAAGGAGGGCTCTAGTTCATTGACGTTGGGTAAGGTACAAAAACCCCACCAACAGTCATAATCTTCCGGGTAGTGATAGAATTGATACCAAGAATGATAGGGTGAATGACGGCCTTGGTAGGCACCGACACTGGCGTATCTACCCTCTTTGTTGAAGTAGATGCTATCACTCCCCGTATGACTGAATACACCGTCTAAAATCACGGCGATACCGAGTTCCTGAGCCTTTGCACACAGCTCCTCAAACATCTTGTTATCGCCAAACATCGGGTCAATCTTGTAGTAGTCGCCTGTATCGTATTTATGATTGGAGAAGGCCTCGAAGATAGGATTGAGGTAGAGGGCGGTAATGCCTAAGTCCTTCAGATAGGGTAACTTCTTGATAATGCCCAGTAGGTTTCCACCAAAAAAGTCATTATTTCGTTTATCCCAATAGTACGGTTTTTCATACCAGTCTGAATGTACTACTGCATCTTCTCTCGGGTTTAGAATAGAGCCATCCTCTGTGCCATTACAGAATCGGTCAACAAAGATCTGATAGACAACTGCTTCTTTGAACCAAGCCGGTGTAGTAAAGCCCTTCTTGTATACGGTAATCTGGTAGGAACTACCCGGGTAGTCTAGGATCTGACCTACCCCACCCTTTTGCGACGGATTATTGCAGTAGTAATATATTTTGTTTCCACTATGGATAATAAAGTAATACCATATGATGCCGCAACTTTGGGCCACACACCTCCCTTCGAAGAGTCCTTGGGAGTTTAGCTTCATCGGGATTACTTTCTCCCGTCCGTCCTTCCAAAGCCGCAAGTAGACTCTTTCAACACTTGATGAAGCCTCAACTTTCAGCCGCAGGGTCACCTTCGTCTTCTCGGCAACAGCCCCGAACGGCTCTCGATACAAGATGTCGTGCGAATCATGGTGAATAACCATCAGGTTTCCCTCCAGGGTTTTAAGTTGGGGGGCAATCATCAGCCCGACAATTTACCTAAATTGTTTGAGTAGCCTGTATTCTGTACTTGGTATTATACTATACTCACAATTGCGACGGCAAGTGACATTTAATGCAAAGAATCTCAGTGTAGGATTCTAGCTACCAGCAGGGTTCCATCACCACCGATAGAATGGGCGGATTTGTGCTAATTGTCTGCATAACTTGCCTGTATAGTAAGGGCATCCTCAGAAGGCATAGCAGGTCCTAGACTTCTTGGTTCGCTACAGATACGGGCACAATGGAATGATTAATGCTTCATACGCACTACTAGCGTTGTTCAACTGCCAGCTCGATCTTCGGCGACCATGCCACAAACCTAGATTCACAAGGGCTTCTATACTGTTTGTATTGTACATTCCCTTACGGCCTACATGAAGAACAGAATAAGACACGTATCTTGGGCATGTCTCACCACCCACACACCACTGGAGAGGAACAGAGCTACATGATCGGCATTCTACACCTGAGGCTACCTGTTTAGACCAGTCCCAATAGCACCTTCGCCGTGATCTAATAGCTTCTTGGAAGGCCGCCCGGCAGTGGGTCCTTGGATAAATTGGCCTCCACTTGGTCTACTTCTCGATTAGCCTATAGCTGTTCTAAGAAAGGTCTAAGCAGTTCTCTAGACCTGCTAATGCATTTTTAACTACGGTCTGCAGTGATATTCCCACCTTTTGCAGAAAACCACATAGGCTTGTTACTAAAAGCAGTTCAGCATACCTTGATGACCTACGTCCAACCAAACGCTAATTCCATCAGCCGCATAGTATGCGTATATCCATCCTGGGGTATGTAGCGATTTGAGGGCAATCTTAGTGTGAATCCATGCTCAACCAGTACCAGTTGCGGTGCCTGTCGCTACTGGAAGATCTCCTTGACAATCTGGCTTTGGGCGTTTACCTAAGGAGGTTCGATCAATGAAAACAACCCTCTGGCAACAGGTTACTTGGCTATTGATGCCCATCATTGCCCTAGGTGGGTTATACTACCACAAACTTGGGCTGCTTCTCCTACCAATTATGCTCACCCTGATTGTTCTTGGAGTCTTCAGGGGCAAGTATTGGTGTGGCAAGCTTTGTCCCCACGGTAGCCTCTTTGACGTAATCCTAAAACCTTTTACATCTAACAAGAGAACGCCAAAGATTCTAGGTTCCGGAGGCTTTCGTCTAGTTCTCTTCGGGTTGTATATGTTCATGTTTATCCGGCGAGTTGCCCGGGTGCTACCCTTGTTTGGCACCCTAGGTTTTTGGGACAAACTGGGATTACTTCTGGCAATCAATTACCTTGTACCCACTGTCCTTGGCACTGTTTTGGCCCTGACTATTAGACGCCGGGCCTGGTGTTGGATATGTCCTATGGGAACCATGCAGCAGGCGGCCTATTGGTTCGGCAGTAAGACTGGCCTCAACCGGGGTACCGATGTAAGGGTTACCCAAGCTAACCTCGCAAATTGTAAGGATTGCGGCAAATGCAGGCGAGTTTGTCCCATGGGAATACAGTTGCCAACCCGGGATCAACTAGCAGATCCGCGCTGCATCAAGTGTGGCATTTGTGTGGCTAACTGCCCGATGGATCTTCTCCAACTGGAAAAGACGCGGCTACCTTCTTCGGATGCTCCCTAACCAGGTCCGTATACTATAGGCCAATCGCGCAAGGTGCCAGGAAAGCCATCGAAAACGAGCTTTATCGGCTAAAAAGAGAATCACGACCGCCGCGAGAACCAACACAGTAAACAGACGTATGGTTTGGCTTCTCTCAGCCCTTTGCAGAGGGCCAGCTTCAGTTCCATATAGTACAGCGGTCACCACCTGGCCCATGAGTTTTGCCCCGTTTTCCGCCTCGGCAAGGGCGTTATTCACCGAGCCCACCTCAAAAAGCAGAGCCCGGGGATGTAGGTCTTGATTGAAAGTGGATCTCCCGTAGAACATACCGCGGATCAACCCGGGGTATTCCTTATCTGCATAGTGTTTTAATGCGAGGGCGAATTCCTCATTTATGCGCATCAGCGGATTTTCAGCACCCACGACTAACAGAATCTTGGTTAGAGCCAAACCTTCCAGTTGGTATGCATAGACCTCTGCCGGAGGAGAGTCCCGGTGAATATCAAAGAGGGCATCAACTTTGGCAGTGATGATTTCCGTGGCGGTTCGCCTCGACCGGTAATACGCCCCGCCATCCATCGGGGCGTGGTTGTTCTTGGCATGAATCACCTGCAATCCCTGGTCCCGTAACCACTGGGCAATGGTGTTTCCCACCTGCAAAACATCCCCCACCGGTTTGGTCTCTACACCGCTGGTGGGCAGGTAGGATTCCACATTATGGGTATGATAGATTCCGATTTTATCGTGGCGGACTAGATCGGATTTTGCGCCGCACAGCAGTCCCCGCTCAAACACTTCCTTTGGAAACACCTCATCTAGGTTAACCGTCTCCACGTATTTAGCCCGGGCAGTGGCGCCAAGGATCTTATGGATCTGATACTTACGATTATCCGGTGCTAGAAACAGATCTCCCACCCCCACTTCTAGCCCCGTTTGAAAAAGCAACTCATCCTGTTCGTTGTAGATGTTTACAACTGATCCCGATCTGGCTGGACATACGAACATGATCAAGATCAAAACGATAATCGTAGTCTTCATCTAGCTGGTCCATCCTTCCGTAAAGGCTAGCTTAGTATCTCTCACCACCATTGCTTCTATGACAAACCGAAACCCGCCATTGAGTATTCGAATACATTGGTGTAAGGCGTTGTGTTGCAGGATTATTAAAACCTTCGTCGAATTATGAGAATATGGTTTAGATGTATGCGTATACTCCAATTCCATCTCTAGATTAGGGAGCGAATACAACAAAGGAGGGCAAATCGAGTAACCAGGAAGGTTATTCGGCAAATCAATGAGACGGAGACTAATCTGCTGCTTAGTGTTGTTCTTACTGATACCCTTTAGTTTGGGAGAACGCACATCGGGAGCAATCTCTTCGACAGAAGAACTGATCGAGAATCTGCCGTGGTTGATGCCCAATGATTTCCAGGGCCAGTTCAGTAGCCGGGATCGCACAGGTGGAAATCAAGATTGGAGCGACGAGAGACAACCCCACGTGGGGTACCTGTATAAAGACGGTAATGAACGAGTATTAGCGGAACTACGAGGTCAAGGAGAGATAAACCGGTTCTGGTTTACCGGAGTTGATAACATAGAGCGGATTCGCATCTACCTAGATGATAGGACCAATCCTACATATGACCTGACCGTCCAGGAGCTGTTCTCAGGTACCATAGATCCTTTCCGCCACCCTTGGGTCTCTGATGAACTAACCTCCAGTGGCGGTTTTGTATCCATGATGCCCTTGGCTTTTGAGGAATACTGCAAGGTCACCGTCCTAGGCACTCCCCTCTACTACCAAATTGGCTATAAGCTGACCCAGGGGGGCCAGAGACAGGCATTGCCAATGGGTAAAAGTTCCGTCATCCGCAACGAGGTGGTAATTGAACCCGGACAATCTCTGCAGTTGGCTGACCTACAGGGAGCAGGTCTGATCACCGAGCTATCCTTTACCGTACCTGGAATCTCCGTAACAGAAGCACCCAAGGGGATTCCTGCCCATGATGATGGTTACGCTTTTGTGGAACATAGTGAGTTCGTGGTGAAGATTGATGCTGACAACGCTGGGGTTCGCCTGGTACGCCGATTTGACTATGGCATCGGGGATCAAACCGCGAATGTTTACGTAGATGACCAGCTGGTGGGAACCTGGAGTACTCCGGGGACAGCTACGGGTTACCGCTGGATGGACGCCAGTTTCGATATCCCCCCGGCATTTACCGAAGGTAAGGATTCAATCCACATCCGGATTGAGTTCGTCTCTGCCCAAATTGATTGGAACGAGTTCTATTATTGGATCTATTCCGTGGTTGGTAATGAGTTATTCCTCACCGATACCTTGGATGTGGGCGACACTCTCCAGGAAATCGGGCATAAGTATCGGATCTATGGACGGAAATGGTCCGGTACCAGGGATTATGAGTATCCCCCGATGGAAGAACAACCTGATCCAACCTTTATGGAGACCTTGGGAAATCTATGGCTTGAGTTCAACTGGGATCAGCAACCCTTTAATGCGGTTAGTACACCCTTTCACCTGTTTTTCGCCTCCCCGGTTGGACCCCATCCGGTGGATTCAGCGGTCACATCTGTAGGCAATACCGCCACAGGTGATGCCGAGTTCCGTTCCCTCTTTCCCATGCCCTTTGGCTCTAATGCCGACTTACGGTTATACAATGGGAAAGATGAGCCGGTTCAGCTATCCTACAATATCAGGTTCGTTGAAGAGCCCCAGATTAAAGAACACCTAGCCAACGGGGAAATTGGTCACTTTTACGCCACCTATCACCAAGAAAAACCAACGACACCGGGACGAGACTATACAGTACTAAAAACCGACGGGTATGGAAAACTTGTGGGTGTGAGTATGAAGCTAGTTGGCGCCGGTGATTGTGGCTACCTTGAGGGCGATGAGCGCATCTGTGTAGATGGACTGCACACACCAAGCATCTATGGTACAGGAACCGAGGATCATTTTGGCGGTGCCTGGTACTTCAACAGGGGCCCCTTTACCCTTCCTTTCTACGGTGCCCCAAGCCATAGCGCTATTGAAGGTCGCTATATCAGTAGTGTGTATCGATTCTTCTTGCCAGATCCTGTTTCTTTCCGCTCGGGTATCTCCTATACCCTAGAGCACGGCGGTCTCAATGATGTACCCGGAGATTATGAAAGTACCGTCTTTTGGTACGGGCTAGCGGGCAACGGCCTCATCCTATCGGATCGCCTATTACCCGGGGATGAGACAGATCGCCGGGCCCATCATTGGCAAGGTAAGGTCGAGGAGTTCACCCTTAACTCGGCCTTCGAAGGACCCGTGGATCGAGACTTCATGACGAAAACAGGGACCACTGGTCAAGAGACAACCAGTTTCAAACTAAGGATCGAATCAGCCAACCAAGGCGTGCTCCTACGAAGAACCAGCGATCAAGCCACGGCACAGGAGGCCGATATCAATGTAGATGGCGCTTTCGTAGGTACATGGTTCAATCCTGAAACAAACCGAAACCATCGATTTGCAGACAGTGACTTCTTTATTCCCAAAGCCTTTACCGAAGGAAAGACCGAGATCACCGTAGAGATCGTCCCCAAGGGTCCCTGGACTGCTTTCCTCTACGAGACACATAGTCTCATAAAGCCAGAGATTGATCTAGTAAAGCCTGATGCTATTACGGATCTTGTCCTAGACAAACAGGAGGGGAAACTAATCTTGCGCTGGAGCCCTTCCGCCACAGCTAAGAGTTATCGTATCTACCGGGCACTAACCCCTGACTTTGCCCCCGGGCCCTGGCTCCAAGTTGGGCAGAGTTATTCTTCCCAGTGGCAGGGAAGCCCTGTGCCCCTTGCCGATACAGAGTATTATCGGGTAGTAGCAGTAAGCGGTTTTGGTGTCGAGTCCGCTCCTTCCGCGGCGGTGGAGCATATGACCGATAGAACAATCTGGGTCGAAGGTGAAGCATTACAGGACATTAACGCCGATGCCCCCTTTGAGATCCAAGGAATGGATTGGGTGGGTCCCTACTGGAGCAAAGATAAACATCTTTTCTTCAAACCCACAGAAGAGGGACAATGGCTTGAAGGCACATTTCATGTCCCCAACACCGGGACATACGAAGTAGCCGTTTACTTCACCAAAGCACCGGATTATGGCAAGATTAACCTACTTATTGATGACCAGCAAATAGGAGAACCCTGGGACGGATATGCCGGTGGTGTATTGCGGAGTGACCGTTTGGTCCTCGGTCAGATTCACCTAGAATCGGGGGTCCATAGACTTCGTCTAGAGGCAGCCGGAAAAAACCCAAGCGCTAGGGGCTACTTCGCAGGACTAGATGCGTGTGAGTTGGTACTACAAAACTAAGGAATCTTTTGTATCCCGCAGATGGAGCGTAGGACGACTAAGATGCCTACCAACCTGCGGCAGGAAGTGCTTTTCCTCCACTAGAAGACGGCTAAGCAACAGGCTTGCCGTCTTCTAGTGCCATTCACCCACCGTTACAGGTACCCCTTTGTCACCCTATGCGGTGCTTGATGAAGCCCCCTGCCGTCTATGAGAGTCCGATGTGCGGACACACGCAGTCCTGGTCGACAGTTTTCCTGTTACCCTCAATGTAGAAAGAAGCACCGCCATATTGGTCCGGACCAATGGTGAAAACGTTTGGATACTGGAGTTTGAAGGAAGTATTATCCGGTTCGCAGGGCATAGGAAAGCTAGAACAAAGGTGTCTTCTCAAAAAAGCACTAGGCGGTACACATCCACCGCAAGTTATTGTACCTTAAGAGAGGGAACTGGGGTGAACCACGATTTCATTGTGGATGCTCACTAGCAACATATCTGCTTGGGTTCTGCAGATATGCCTAGTACATCTTAAGTGGAGTAGCCAAACACTTGAGGCTTGGAACACCGGTCATGGTGAAGCGTTACGTCCCCTTCCCTGCGAGACTTTGATTCCACAGAAATCACCTTCTGATGCTCCACAGGTGGGCTCTATACAATTGTGCAGTAGGCCTAACAACGTAGGCCCTCTATTCCTAGCGATTTGCTTCAGACTATCTTTGACCTTGCTCACCCTGCATTTGATCATTTTTGAGTCTGAGCACCTTGAGACAAAGGAACAATGCACTGTATTCAAGAAGTAGTAGTATAGAGTCAAGATACGTAATGATCACTAAACTCTTACAGGAAGCATCCGATACTAGGTATAACACGACACACTCACCGAGGATACTGCTAATCATAGGTTTCAGGCTCTGAACCAGCCGCGATTGGCCTAGAACCTAAGCAGCTTGACAAGCGGTTCATGCGAATGTCTGTAAGCAACAGCATAGTCAGAATAAACCAGAACCCTAAGGAACCATTTTGGATACAGCTAGTTAGCGTAACCACTCTCACACAACGCCGCCGTTTTTCAGATGACTCACTATAGCATCGAAAAGGAGTGCCGCTATGGACAATACGCGAACCCAGTACATACCTGAGCTGGATTACTTGCGGGGAGTCAGTATCATCGGGGTGCTGTTAATCCACGTCGTTTCCGAGATTGTCTGGACAGGACGGGGCTCGCATGCCAACAGGAATTACGCCATGTTCTGGAATCAGTGGTCTCGCTTCTGCGTACCTATCTTCATTTTCATTTCCGGTTTATTGCTTACTTACCGCTACCGACTGAAGGGTTTTCCATATTACAGATATGTCAAGCGTCGCTGGATAGACCTTTTTGTGCCGTACATGTTCTGGACACTACTCAGTATTCTCAACCTACATAAGTGGGGACATATCTACCCGCAGTGGGTACGGAACACAGTCCTGACCGGCGGAGGATACTACTTCCAGCTGTATTTCATCCCACTGATCTTTCAGTTCCACCTACTCAGCCCGATTTGGCTGTATCTTGCCGATGATACGCGCAAGCGAGCTTTCGCCGTACTAGCCGTGCTTTTTAACCTCTGTTACCTCGGGTATTATGAGCTGATCTTCTTGAGGATTCTTCCCGAAAGCAGTTTCTCCAGGGTGATCTTTAACAACATCCAACAACGGTTTCTAGCGTGGATCGGGTATTTCGCTCTAGGGTGTTTGGTCGGCACCAACCTAGACGGCTTTCGTCAATGGGTACAGCGCCTACCATGGTGGCACCTAGGAGCGTTCTATGGGATCAGTCTAGGACTGTTGTTTTGGGACTACCATTATTCAGTACTAGTTACCAGGAACCTTATGAACCCAGGGGAAAACTTCATGCGCCCGGTAGTCTTCCTTTACTCTGTGGCCACCGCCTTACTCCTTTGGAAAGTGGCAACAATACACAAGTCACGGCTCCTTCGTTCTATCGGGGATCTCTCCTTCGGAATCTACCTCGTCCATGTCGCTATCCGGAACATCCTGAAGAAATTTGCAGAGGGTTTTTTCTTCTCCAATTGGGCAGGGGCATCGCTAGCCTCTCTGCTGGTGTTGGCCCTCTCCTATGCGTTGGTCTGGTTAGTTAGCAAGGATGAAGATGGCTGGATCATCGTGGGCAAGACGAGTGGCAGAAAGCGCAGAGGAAAGGCCATATCTTCCTGAGGTACCTTTTAGGTCGATATGCTCCATACAGTATGGAGCATATCGAGCCAAAGGCCTCAGCAAAAAGCGATCGTCATCCTGGGCTTGCATACGTCTAGGCCTCGTCTTCGGGCGGGGCAAGTCCGCTCCGACTCTGCTTGAGTACCCCATCAGCTTCCCCAGGGTCGTCCCCTCTGTGTTGGAATCAAGCAAGGTGGAGCGTCTCGTTGTCCGAGGGAGCTTTCGGCAAGCCATGGAGAGACCCATCTATCAGCATCGCGATGGTGATCGGGACAAGACGACTAGACGGTGTGGGCACTGGTTGGTGCAGGTAGTTGACAGCCCGGTGTTAGGTACGGCAAGTAACAGCTTTCGTTTGACAAACTCCGCGAGTTGCTTTAAACTCTGAGTAATTCAGTATCCCATAAGCATAGGGGGGGTTTTATGTCCTTAGATTTCCGTAGAGGTATCCAAGAACAGGTTTTGCTAGCCGATGGTGCCATGGGCACCATGTTAATTGAAGCCGGTGTACCAGTGGGCAGTTGTCTGGAAGAGTTGGTGCTAAGCAAGCCTCTCTTGGTGCAAGACATACACAATCAGTACATTGAACAAGGGGCCCAAGTAATCCAGGCCCACACTTTCGGAGCCAACGAGATTAAACTAGCCCGTTTCGGTCTTGCCGATAGGGTCCACGAGATCAACCACAAGGCCGTTGAGATTGCCCGTAAAGCAGCTTATAATCGGGTATATGTAGCCGGATCCCTCGGGCCAACCGGCAAGCTGCTTAGTCCTTTGGGTCCATTATCCTTAGAGGAAGCCTATCAAGTCTATGCTAACCAAATCCAAGCCCTAATTGAGGCCGGTATCGATCTTTTGATCATTGAGACCATGTCCCAACCAAAGGAAGCTGTTCAAGCGGTAAGGGCTGCAAGGGATTTGGACCCCAAACTACCCATTATCTGTCAAATGTCCTTTCTGGAAGACGGAAAGACCGTCATGGGCACCACTCCCCAAGGAATGCTGGATGAACTGGCAAACACAGGCGTAGACGTTTTGGGCGTAAACTGTGGCGCTGGCGTACAAGCACTAATCAACGTACTACATATGCTTCAGTCCTTGACTGACTTGCCTTTATCTATCCAGCCCAATGCCGGTTTGCCCCAACTTGTTGATGGGAGAACCTATTACTACTCATCACCGGCATACTTTGCCAGTAAAGTACCGGAATTTGTTGCCTGTGGAGCCCGTTTGATCGGAGGCTGCTGTGGAACAACACCTGAGCATATTCGTGCCATGGAGCAGGCTTTACACATAAAGCCACACATTTCCGTTAGCACAGGCATTGTCCAGGTGACTGAAACAACACCCGAGTCTGTCCCCAGCCACCAAGATGAATCGGCCTTTGCCCGTAAGCTTGGGAGCGAATTTGTTACTACTGTAGAGATCGATCCGCCTAAGGGAACCAACTTAAGTAAGGTCTATGAAGGAGTCAAGCTACTCCTGGATTGCGGTGTTGATGCGATCAACATCTCAGATAGCCCCATGGCTAGGGTCCGGCTAAGCCCTATCGCCATTGGACACCACCTCCTAGAGGAGCTAGACACGGAGTCTATTCTTCACTTCACCTGCAGGGACCGGAACCTACTAGGAATTCAGTCGGAGCTACTCGGAGCCCATGCTTTGGGTCTGCGGAACATATTGGCCTTAACCGGTGATCCACCATCCATTGGTGACCATCCCGATGCCAGCGGTGTCTTTGATGTTGACTCCCTGGGTCTTGTGAGAATCATTTCTGCCCTAAACCAAGGTACTGACCTTGCCGGGAATCCATTAGATCGAAAGACCAATTTCTGCATCGGTGTGGCGGCAAATCCCGCTGCGGTTAATCTGGATCGGGAAATTGAAAGGCTTGAGGGAAAAATACAGGCGGGAGCCCATTTTGTGCAGACCCAGCCGATCTATGACCTGAAATTACTGCAACGCTTTCTAAAGAGCATCCAGCATTTGCAAATTCCTGTCCTGGTCGGGGTGCTTCCTCTCTTTAGTGTCCGGAATATGGAGTTTTTGCACAATGAAGTACCGGGGATTGTCATTCCCGAAGGGATTCAGGAACGGATGTATCGTGCAAAACAAGGGGATCAGGCCCAAGTAGGGATTAGTATTTCCAGGGAATTCACTGCTGAGGCTAAGGGACTTGTACAAGGAGTGTACTTCATGCCACCCTTAGGCCGATACTCCATGGTTGTGGAGATTCTAAAACCCTAGGAATAAGAGCACCTTTCTCATTCCTTTAAAAAGAGGGGGTTGGGCATGATTATTAGTGCGAGCAGGAGAACGGATATTCCCGGGTTCTATGCTGATTGGTTCATGAACCGGCTAAACGAAGGTTACTTTATCCAAGTTAACCCGTATAACCAGCACCAACGGCCCATCGAAGTATCCCCGGACACGGTGGACGCCTTCGTCTTCTGGACCAAGCATCCCGCCCCCCTTCTTCCCCACTTGGTGGAGTTAGATGACTTAGGGTATCGCTATTATTTCCAGTACACATTGAACAGCTATCCTGAGTTTTTCGAGCCCTTGGTACCACCCCTTGACCAGAGAATCGCTACTTTCCACAAGCTAAGTGCCGCAATTGGTAGTGATAAGGTCCTCTGGCGCTATGACCCGATCATCTTAAGCAGCGCAACACCCCAGACTTACCATCTGGAGCAATTTGAACAGATCGCAGAGTCTCTAGCAGGATATACCTGCCGGTGCACCATTAGTTTCCTAGATGTCTACACCAAGATTAAGCCTAAACTAAGAAGGATCGAGCAGGAGCAAGGGATCACGATTACTCAAGAGCCTAGTCTTTCGACCCGACAAGACCTAGTGGCGGCCCTGAACCGGATTGGATTTAGCAAAGGTATTTCCCTTGTCTCCTGCGCTGAACCAGCGGATACCCTGGGTATACCCCCGGGCTGTTGCATTAGCTATGGGCTAATAAACCAACTATTTGGCCTACGACTTAACACCAAAAAAGATCCCAACCAAAGACCCCTGTGTCAGTGCGATCAATCGATAGATATCGGTATGTATGATACCTGCGGTTTTGGCTGCACCTATTGCTATGCCAACCACCGGAAGAATATCCCCATCCACAATCCCCTCGACCCATTGCTAAAGCCCCTTACCTGACCTCTGTTCCGATATTTACCATGGGATAATTGCATAATCCCCAACCCCACTCCAATACTAATTCAGGGGTGCAAATACCGATGATTATGACCATCAAATCAAAAAAAACAGAGGAAAGACAGAAGCAGCTTAGTGTGCAGGAGGCTTTTAATCTTTGGGATCTGCTAAAAGCCAAATACGATGCCCTTGAACAATTGGGGGTCTACCAACAGTTTGCCCATGATCTAGATTTGCAGGTCATCTTGGGTAGGCTGATCAAAACCATCGATAAGAACAAGGAGATCTTGGAGAGCCTAATGAAGCAGTTCGCGGTGCGGGGTCCTGACCAATACAGATTCCCCGTCGATTGGGCCGGTAACCCGGAAGCGTTGAGGGATGAATATATGGCTATAAACGTCCTAACCCAACTACAGAGCCGCATCCTTACCATGTTAAGGGCCATTCGGACTTCCTTAGTAAACGAGCAGATTAGGGGTACGATACTAAGAATGGTCAAAACGGAGTTTGAACTAGTGGAAACCATGATTGATTACGTAAAACTAAAGGGTTGGGTAGCCACACCACCCCTGTATCCGAGCAGTCCATCACACCTAAAAGAGATCATTGATGTGTCCGGGGTGGGCCACCTGTGGGACCACTTGACCTTCCGCTATGATAACATCTGGCAGACTAAGGCCTTCCGCGAGCTAGTGCACGATGGGGACTTCCGTATTCTGCTCGAACGGGGACTTGCCACTCTGGCCAAACAGGTGGAGGTACTGGAGACTGAGTGCAAGAAGTTTGGCATTACCCTACCCACACGACCATCCGAAGTACTCTCCACCCCTGTAAGTGCCGAGATCGTTGATGATGATAAAATCTACCGCAATATCCTGGCAGGGCTCCAGGGTGCCATGATCATGCATGCAGAAGCGGCTACCCACAGTTTAGTCAATGACCGTATTCGGCATCTGTTCCAGGATCTGCTACTAGAAGAACTGGATATGTTTGACAACTTCGTCAAGTATGGGAAAGTAAAAAGTTGGCTGCATCCGGTGCCCAGTTACCGGGCGGAATAGGCTAGCTATGACCAGGGACCAGTCTTTTTATCTTGTAGGGCTAGTTTGAGTAAACAGTCTATAAGCTCGGGATAGGTAATTCCCGCAACCTCTGCCGCAAAGGGAAACCCTTGCCCCTTGGTAATATCCGGATTGGCATTGACATCAATCAGGTAGGGTTGGCCAGCTTGATCAAGGCGTATGTCTACCCTGCCGTAATGCCTTAGACCAATGATCTTGAAGGCTCTTGTAGCTAAATCCTCAAACCGGGTGGCCTCATCCTGACCGATCTGTGCTGGGCAAACGCGTCGGTAGGCTTTCTGTTCAACCGATCCTTCGGTCCACTTTGCATCGTAGGATAGAATCGGTCGATACCCCGGCGGCATCTCGGCAAAGGCAGCCTCGGCTAGGGCTAGGGTCCGTAGGGGTTCGTCCTCTAGAATACTAACGTAAAACTCCCGTCCGTCCAGGTATTGCTGAATCAACCAAAAGGCAGGATCCGCTTTCCCCTCGAATATGCCTCGTAGTTCCACGGGGCTGTTGGCTATACTATCTTGCCAGATCCCAATGCTACCATCTTCAGCTACAGGCTTAACTAGTACAGGGAATATGTCCACCTCTTCCCAGGCGGTTAAGGGCCAAGTTGTGGGTACTGGCAATCCCCCGTCAGCCAGGAGGGCATAGGATACCGCCTTGTTTACCGCATTGAAGATACCGATACTATCGGAACCGGTGAACTTCATGCCCAGAAGCTCAAGGTAGCCCGTAAACAAAGCCTGGGCTTTACTACTTTCCCTAATACTCTCACATAGATTAAACACCACATCAACACTGGTATCAGCTAGGCGTTTTAGCTCCTCGGACAGGTTTCTACCAATTCCCAACACCTTGAATCGATAGCCTAGTTCCACACAGGCGCGGCCTACATCCCGGACCTCCTGCATTACCCCGGCATGGGCCAGGTAGTGTTGGTCCGCTCTATTGACAGGCGTATTATATGTGATAAGAACATCCATATCGTCACCCCTTATAGATTGGTGCTTTACGCTGCTAGCTCTGTGATATATTCGACAAAACAAGGGAATATCCTACCCTGCGGTCTGGGTAGGCTTAGATCTGCACAGGGATCTGTATGACCTGTGACGAAACTTAGATTGGGGTTCCTTAACAAATGACCTAGGAATCATGAACAGGTATGTAAGATTGAGAACATCATAGAGGTGGTTGAGTGATATGAACCCCCGGATTGTGCGCATAAATACAGCGAATAACGATTTTCAACATATCGAGGTCATCTCCAGAAATCGAAGGAAACGACACCAACATGGGACTTTCCTAGTGGAAGGTGTCCAGGCTATTAACCGAGCTATTGCTTACCATTGGGCAATCGATGCCTTTATCTACGGACCAGAAGCGGATCTCTCCGACTGGGCGATCAGTATTTTGCAGGAGTCCCCTGCCAAGGTCCACTACCAACTCCATCCCGCTCTGATGGAACAACTAAGTGACAAGGAGAACACCTCGGAACTCCTCGCCCTTGTATCCATACCAGTAGATGATCTCAGTCGCATCCCCATCACAGAGAATTTTCTCGGCATCATCTTAGATCGGCCCACTAGCCCTGGAAACCTCGGCACCATCATCCGCTCCTGTGACAGTTTCAGTGCAAATGGTATGGTCATTACGGGGCATAGCGCCGACCTTTACGATCCCCAAACCATCAGAGCCAGTATTGGTTCAATATTCACCTTGCCTTCGGTTCGGGCTGCCTCGTACAAAGACTTGATCCCTTGGTTTGCCCAGATTAAGAAACGTTACCCCAACTTTCAAGTTATCGGTTCTAGTGCAAAGGCAACAACGGACATTCTTGAAGTTGACTTTACCCGGCCTACCGCGTTTGTTTTAGGGAACGAAACCAGTGGCTTAAGTTGGAATCTCCGCACCTTGTGTGACGATCTAGTGCGCATCCCCATATACGGATCGGCATCTTCTTTGAATATTGCCTGCGCTGCATCGATTTTCCTATATGAGAGCAACCAGCAAAGGCGAAGGAAATAATCAGCCACACGAATCGCCACGGCCAAAGATGTAGCTTCTTGGCAACGATCTTTACCTGGGCCCGCCATGGGTAGGTGCATTGTTTTGCACAGCGGACACGTTCTCAAAGAAGAGAGTCTTTGGGCTTCCTCTCACAGCTATTGAGGGTTTACTGAACCTGGTTCTTCTAACGTCAAAAACATCTCCTGTGTCTAGATTACTCCAGCTTAGGGTGCGTAAATCGGTGATACCCTGTCGGAATTAAACAGGTCTCTTCATTGAGGAAGAGAAACCTCCACCCGTACCCGCAACGAGGGTTACCCTAGATTTGTATCTAACGTAGTAAACCATTCACCCCGCACACCCGAACCAACGCGGAAAATGCAACCTGGTGACTTTAGATGAATGGACACCGGTGCCTCCAACCGAAACCGTATGGCGAGTCCATGACCGGCAAAAGAAGCATCCTGTTCAATTCGCCCCTCGATCCGCTGATGGCCTGTTTGTACCCATTGTTGGCAGATGCTAGGCCCAAAACAGATGATCGTAAAAACATGGAAAGCTTAGTCCTTTGTTGCTAGGGCTTTTTCCACCGCCTTCAAGTACGCCTTAGAGGTAACCGTTGCGCCAGAGACTGCATCCACAGCCGGTGACTGCTTTTCTAGTACTCGATCAATGGTCTGTTTACGGACTTCAGCGAGGGCGAATTGCACATCTTTCACGACGCGTATGGCTGTCATTCTACCATCTGCAACATCCACCTCAACGGTGTTCGTCCAGCGCCCCGCTCGATAGGTCCCTTCATATATACCGTCGGGTAGAGAACTGATATCAATCTCATCAATAGTAATGCTTGCACCCTGGTTCAAACCCCGGGATAGGTATAACAATCCCGCCACCACCAAGACAACCAAACCACCCACGATACCTAACACGATCTTCAAATCCTTCACCCCTCATGGACCAACGTAAAATACTTGTTCTTTGCTACACGATACAAATTTATCTTTTAGCCCCATGGAGACGAACACGGTCCCCTGTCTGGTTATTATGACTGCATCTGATTCCAGTTTGTTTACCAATTGCATCCCTTGCTTCAGTCCGAGAACAAATATTGCAGTAGATAGGGCATCGGCGCAAACCCCATCCTTAGCCACTACGGTTACACCAAGGAGATCATGTACAACGGGATATCCCGTCCTTGGATCAAGCACATGGCCGTAAGTCCTCCCCCGACAGCGAAAGTTGCGCTCGTAAGCACCGGAAGAGGCCATACACCCCCCTGCCAATTCCACATACCCCATATGCACACCACGCCGGCGACCGGGCTGTTGGATTCCGATCCGCCAGGGACTACCGTCGCTTTTTGCTCCCCACACCAGCACATTTCCGCCTAGGTTTACCAGGCCACTACCAGTACCGCTGCTTTGGTAGAATCTTGACAAATAGTCCGCAGCAAAACCCTTAGCGATACCTCCTAAGTCAATCCTTTGACCTACATAGGGCAAGCGTCCCTCGGTCTCACTAAGTTCGATACTAGCTCCATCGACCAATGGCAAAAGAGTCTCAATCTCCTTCGGGTCCGGAATCAGCGGATGGCTAGTGCCAATGCCCCAGGCAGCAACCAAGGGAGCAATGGTAGCATCGAAGGCTCCCTCAGTCCACAGACAGTAGTCCCTGGCTTCCCGCAGAACCTCACAGGTAATTGGATGCAAAGTAAGCCAGTCCCCACCAGCGCTTTGATTAAGCTGGGTAAGATCACTGTCCGGGTCATAGAAGCTCAAAAGTCTCTCCAATTCTATGATCTTGCTTCGGCCAGCCTGAAGCAGACCTTGACTACCAACGATTCTCTGCGTGATTTTGGTACCCATGGCAGGAAACCGTTCTTCCACGTACCCATCGGCTGTTTTACAAAACTCGCTCTTCACCATGCAGACTTATTTTTCCTTCCCATCCCAAGCGTCAGTATATAGTTCCTCGCTTAACTTCAGGAATTCATTGCACATGACCTCGATGGCCTCTTGGGAGTGGCCAACGCCATGAGGATCTGCGTACCAACATGGGATGAATCCACCCTGTTTACTTGCCAGATACTGGACCATTTTACGGCAGTAACTGCGGATTTGATCAACTTCTTGATACATGACCCGCTGGATGTCCACCGGGGCGAAAAACGTAATCCTACCTTGAAAACGTTCTCCAAGGACCTCTAATCCCATATTCTCTTGCTGATCAATCTGAATCACATCCAGTCCTATTTCCACAAGATCATCAAGTATGTCCAGGATATACCCGCAACTGTGCAGGAAAGAGAGCATACCCGCCCGCTTTACTGCATCAAAAATCTTCTGGTAGCGTGGTCTCCAAAAAGCCCGCCAGTGCTCTGGGGAGATCATTAGGCGATCCTGTAGCCCCCAATCGTCACACATAGTGTAACCATCAACTCCAAGCTTGGCATATTCTGATATAGCGGCTAGATTCAGATCAACCAGGATATCCAGCAGCTGGCCAAGTTTTCTGGGATTCAGGTGAATATCCGCCCAGAGATTCTCCAAGCCGCGTAGGAAATGGGCTCTTTCATAAATCGATACTCCCGTGGCAATAATGAACCGATCCCCCGCATCCTGCCGAATCCCCTTCAAGTGGGCAAAGCGGTCTCGCTCCTTAAAATCCGGTACCCGAAGCTTCTCCAACTCCGACCAGTCCGTGATCGGAAAGACCTTCACCTCACCTAAATTGGAGAAACCCAGATTCTCCCAGACACACCCCCATTCATCAATGCCACTTTTGGGACGAGCATCAGGGTTTGGTGACATGTTCGTCCAGTAGAAATCTGACCCGAAGGGGGATGGGAAGTTCCGGGGCAGTCTACCTGGGTTTTCAAACCTGATACTACGAACCACTACCTCTCGACTTGTCATTTCTCAAGCCTCCTTTACCGAGCAGCTCACACCTCCATTACTTTGGAGGTAGCTTCATGATCTTTCCTTAAGATCGCTTAGTTCCAATAGATCCTCGGGTCTGGCACCTAACTGATCCAAGAATAACATAACGGACTTCATCCTACCAACATCATCAAGACAATGGGCATCACTACCTGGACAGAGCTGTACTCCGTTTTCCAAACACATCACATAGAAGCGATACATGAAGTCCCGATGCCCATTGTCCACCGTGGTGGGACTAATCTCCACAGCAACTTCATTGGCCTTAGCCCTTTCAATAAGGGGAAGCAGAACATCGGAGCCAATGTGCTCAGTAAGCTCAGCCATCCTCGGGCACCCATAGGAGAAGGGGTGGGCGATAATATCCGCTAGGGGACAAACCGCGCTAAGGTGCGTTCTCAAAAGTGATACTGATTAGGCGCCAAGACCATAGTCAAGGGTAAGAACACCTTCATCTAGTACATCGGCTTCACAGCCAATCAACACCTGCAGGCTGGGCAAATCCTGACCTTGGTCTCCAGGGGGACCCTGTTTAGCAAATCTTCCCGTATAGACCGCTTCTATGGTTTCTGTAATTTGGGGGCAATCAAAGCGGACCAATCTTTGCTGGGAAAGAAAACCCTCTACCTGTACTTCTACTGTAGCCGTCAGGGGAAGAGCAAGATGGAATTGGCTGCTGCAAAATCCGACGACTTCACATGTATTAGATACCGGATCGGAACCGATGCTGCTGATCGGCTAGGTCCATCACCATTCTTGAGCCCAAACCGGTGATCTGTACGTAAGACTGGGCGTTGATTCCCAACTCATAATTCATGTTAGCCAAGGGAGTGAGTCAACGATTAGCGGGTAGAGGCTCCATCTCCAAGTCGGCTCGGTTCCTTACGTGCTAGAAAGTGGTACCTTCATTGAGTCTGTTGAACAGGTTCGACAATCCACCAGACGAAGT